>NZ_AZUX01000038.1:0-64346 GCF_000513915.1 Mesorhizobium sp. WSM2561 | reverse complement strand
TGGGCTACCCGCCGAGGACTTTCCTCAGTGCCGGCAATTCTTCGATGACGAAGTCGATGAAGGCGGAAATGCGAGGCGTTGCCCTTTGATCGGGGTGACACAACAGGTGCCAGGCTCTTGCCAGCGCTTGAACCGGTGGAAGCACCTGGATGAGTTCGCCTTCTGCATCTCCGATCGGCGTTGGCAATGGCGCTATGCCAAGGCCCGATTTGACCGCAGCCACCACGCCTAGAACGCTGTTGTTGCGAGCTGCAACGCGCGCCCCCGGCAGAGTGCTTGCGAGCCACTGGGTTGCCCGATGGTTCTCCATCACGCCGTCAAAGCCGATGAGATCGTGCTGCAGCAGGTCCTCGATCGAGTGTGGATGTCCGCGGCGCTTCACATAGTCTCGGCTGGCATAGACGGCCCAGGTGGATTCCGCAATCTTGCGCCCAACCAGCCGCTCGTCACTTGCTTCTCCCGACCGAAACGCGACATCGGCATCGCCGTTGGCAAGGTCGAAATATCGATCGCTGATAATGAAATCGATCCTCAGTCCCGAATAGCGGTCGTGGAAGCGGTCGACAAAACCCGAAGCGACGATGCGGGAAAGGACCGGCTCGGGGCAAGTGAGCCGCACGGTGCCGGTAAGGTCGTGCTTCATACCGAGAACGGTTCGTTGCAGCTTTGCGATGCTCTCTTCCACATCGGCCAGGGCCGGTAGCAACTGCTCACCCATCTCGGTCAGGCGGTAACCTGTCGGGTGCCGATGCACCAGCCGCAATCCCATTTGCCGTTCGAGCTCGGCAATGCGGCGATGGACTGTCGACTGGTTCACGCCTAGCGCACGCGCGGCCGCGAGCGTCGAGCCCTGCCTTACAACGGACAGCAGATAGCGCAGGTCGTTCCAGTCCAACATGCTCTAGTTATGCATTTTTGCACCGACCTTCCGCAACCTTGCTGCTACCGCTGTTACGGCCGGCCGGCTAGTCCTTACCCACGATAAGTGAGGAGAAGCCAAATGGACAAGGCAACAGTCCAAACGATGATCGCTGGCCTCGATGTCGGCGTGACCCGATCGGCCCAGGATCACGGCATGGCAAAACTGACGCCGGTACACCGGGAGGTGCTGAGCACTCTGCCGCAGGGAAGTCGGCAGGAAGTGCGCGTGCTGCACGCTGTGCTTCAGCCTGGCGATGTCACGCCCTACCACTCGCATCGGTTTCCTGTAACAGTCTACGTCACCGAAGGAGTGTTCACCCTGAGGCTCGATGGGCGCGAGCCGATTTCGATCGGGCCGGGCGAGGTTTTTGTCGAGCCCCCGCACGTCAATATGACGGGCAGCAACGAGGGGAACGCCCCGGCGACAACGATTCTGTTCTACGTCTGCGATCCCGACACGCCCTTCGCCGACCCGGTTCCTTCGACTGCGTAGTCGCTCGAGCGCTATGTGCGTTCGGTTGGGTCGCTGACCCGCAACGGTTCGCCTAGAGCGGGAGGAAGCCTCATCGTTATTCCCCTTAGACGCTACCTAACCTTCTACGCCCACCGCCTTGGGCCGTCTTGGAATCTCATCCTCTGCCGGTTGAGCGTCCGCTATCGGTCTGCAGACGCCAGAAGCTGTCAGTCTGTGCGCGGCCCCATCGTGTTCTCACCGAGCCACTGGCGCTGGTAGCGAGCCGCGGATGAAGGTATAGTTCAGGTATTGGATTACGGGTGGGCGGTAACCTGGACAATGGCGGGATTGGGTGAACAGATTGCGCGTGAGCAACGCACCACGGGACCGCTCCTGGTTGCGGCAGTGGTCGTCGGCCTTATAGGTCTGCCCGTCGCAGCCTGGCTCGACCTCCGAGATCTGTCGGAACGCATGCTGCGCACGCAAGCCAGCGAAATCAGCCGGATCATCGACGACATGCGCGGATTCTACGGTAGCGACGTCGTGGGACGGGTCCTGAAAGCAGAAGGCGCCGTGACCGCGACGCACAATTACCGGGACGTGCCAGGTGCGATCCCTATCCCAGCAACCCTCTCAATCGAACTCGGCAAGCGCATCAGCGCTCACGACGGATCCGTCAAATATCGCTTCGTCTCGGACCTACCTTTCAAAGGCCGCGAACCCCACCAGCTAGACACATTCGAGCGCAACGCAATCTCTGCCTTTCGCGCCAATCCAAGTGAGCCCATCATCGAAGCCTCGGGTTCGCTGCTTGACCGGCACGTTCGCGCGGCGGCTCCCGTAGTAATGGGACAAGTCTGCGTCAACTGCCATAACTCGCACCCGGACAGCCCCAAGACAGACTGGAAGGTGGGGGATGTCCGAGGTATCCAGGAGATATCGGTCGCCCAGCCGATCGGGGCGAACGTCCTCTCTTTCAAGTATCTGCTTCTGTATTTCGGCTTCGCAGCTGCGGCGGGTCTGACGTTCATTTTCCTGCAGCGTCGGCAGTCCGCCTTGGTTCACGGCATGAACACGGAACTCGCCGAGGCAAACGACTTTCTGGCCGCAATTTCATTGAAGATCGCCAAATATCTCTCGCCTCAAATTTATAAAAGCATCTTCAGCGGCCAAAAGGACGTGACTATCGCGACCGAGCGCAAGAAGCTCACAATCTTTTTCTCAGATATCAAAGATTTCACCGCGATCGCGGAACGGCTCCAGCCAGAGGATCTCACGGCACTCCTCAACGAGTACTTCACCGAGATGTCAATGATCGCGCTCAAGCACGAGGCTACGGTCGACAAGTTCATCGGCGACGCACTTCTTGTGTTCTTCGGAGACCCCGAGACAAAGGGTGTCGAGGAGGACGCGAGGGCCTGCTTGCGCATGGCTGTCGACATGCAGCGCCGGCTGGAGCAGCTGAACAGGATGTGGCGTGATCGAGGAATTGAGCAGCCCTTCCGAGCTCGCATGGGCATCAACACGGGCTATTGCAATGTCGGCAACTTCGGCTCCGATGATCGCATGGACTACACGATCATCGGGGCCGAAGCGAATCTAGCGGCCCGCCTGCAATCGATTGCCGAACCTGGCGGCATCTGCCTTAGCTATGAGACCTATGCGCTCGTGCGCGACCTTGTCCGAGCGCGTCCGTTGGCGCCGATCGCCATGAAGGGGATCAGTCGGGAGGTTGTCCCCTATGAAGTCGAGGGCCTCCTTGGTGAACTGGCACAGCGCCCTCAGGTCATCAGCGAGCACGCGACTGGCCTCGACCTGTTCCTCGATGTCGAAGCGATCGACGAGAACGGGGTCGAACGGGCAAAGAAACGTCTTTCGGAGGCGCTCCTGGCCTTAACCGCCCGAAGCAAGCCCGCTACTTTTTAGCAGGGTCTTTGAACGTCCGGTTCTGCCACTACAGAGCCGTTTCGGAAACGCACCCTCGACCCGAAGCAGACTCCCGTAGCGGAGCCATGGATGACCGCTTCGCGCCTAATATCGGCCGTTGAGGTGAGAGTTGCTACTGCCTGAAAGCAGACATTGTTGCGACCATTCTGGACGTCGCGGTTGCGGCATAACCGACGTTCGCGCGAGAACTGGGGTCCAAGCGGTCAATACGTTGGGATTCAGTTCGCCGCGCCGACCCGCTTGCGCTCCCGGGTTTCCAGCAGCTTCGTCAGCCAGTCTGGATCCATCTCCGGCACGGAGGAGAGAAGCAGTTCGGTATACGGAGCATGCGGCGGCGTCAGGATTTCGGTCTTGAGCCCCTGCTCGACGACTTTGCCTTGATGCATGACGACAATTTCGTCGGCGATTGCCCGCACCGTCGCGATGTCGTGGGTGATGAAAATGTAGCTGACTCCGAATTCTTGTTGCAGCCGCATAAGCAGCTTCAGGATCTCTTCCTGTACGATCTGGTCGAGGGCCGAGGTCACCTCGTCACAGATGATGAGCTCCGGATTAGCAGCCAGCGCCCGGGCAATGCAGATGCGCTGCTTCTGACCGCCCGAGAGTTCGCCCGGCAGACGATCGAGGAAGCTTTCGTCCATCTCGATCATGTGCATAAGTTCGCCAACCCGGCGGTCGCACGCCGCCCCTTTGAGGCCGAGATAGAACTCGAGCGGCCGTGAGATGACTTCCTCGACGGTCTGACGCGGATTGAGCGCGTTGTCAGGCATCTGGTAGATCATCTGAATGCGGCGCAGAATGTCTTTGGACCTCTCCTTCAGTGTTCTTGGCAGACGATGCCCCGCAAATGAGATCGAGCCCGAGACCGGCGGCAGCAGGCCGGTGATGACACGGGCGAGCGTTGATTTACCGGAGCCGGATTCACCGACGACCGCTACCGTGCGTCCGCGCGGCACCTTGATCGACACATCCTGCAGAACCTTGACTGCCCCTGCGTACGCGGCCGTGATGTTATCGATCGTGAGCAGATGGTCCGCGGCCGGCACTTCTGGTTTGGCTAGCTTTCGCACCGCCCAGAGCGTCCTCGTATAGTCTTCAGTCGGCGCCACAAGCATCTGGCGTGTTTCGGCCTCCTCCACAGTACGGCCATGGCGCAGAACCATGATCCGGTCCGCCATCTGCGCAACCACGGCCAGATCATGCGTGACGTAGATCGCGGCAGTGTTGAACTCTTCGACTATCTTGCGGATCGAGGCGAGGACCTCGACCTGTGTGGTCACGTCGAGCGCCGTCGTCGGCTCGTCAAAGATGATCAGGTCGGGCCGGCAGGCCATAGCCATCGCCGTCATTGCCCGCTGCAACTGCCCTCCGGAGACCTGGTGAGGATAGCGGAAGCCAATGGTGTCCGGATCCGGCAGGTGAAGACGCCGGTAAAGTTCGATGGCATCCCGATTCGCTGCCTCGCGACTGGCGATCCCGTGCGCCACAACCGTTTCGACGGTTTGATCGAGGAGCCGGTGGGCGGGGTTGAAGGAAGCGGCCGCGCTCTGCGCGACATAGGCGATGCGCGAGCCTCGGAGCCGCCGCCGTGCGGTTTCGCTCATGGCGAGGAGGTCGATCCCGTCGAACAGGATCGATCCTTCCGTAATCCGACAGCCTGGCTTGGCATATCCCATCGCGGCAAGCCCAATGGTGGACTTTCCGGCGCCGGACTCGCCTATGAGGCCGAGAACCTCACCGCGCTTCAGCGAGAGATCCACACCGCGAACGATCGGGTGCCAGCGCTCGTCGGAAAACCCCTCGACGTGAAGGTCGCGAACGCTGAGGAGTTTCGTGCCCTTTTCTCGTTGGCCAGAATTCTTATTTTTCATCGCGCAACCCGCTTGTCGCGTGCAAGAACCAGTCGACAACGAAATTCACCGAGACCGTGAGAAGGGCAATCGCACCCGCCGGCAAGAGCGGCGTGATGTCGCCATAGGTGATGAGGGTGGCGTTTTCCCGCACCATCGAGCCCCAGTCGGCAGTCGGCGGCTGGATGCCGACGCCGAGAAAGGAGAGCGCGGCGATGGTGAGGAAAACGAAACAGAAGCGCAGGCCGAATTCCGCGATCAGCGGCGGCAGCACGTTGGGCAGGATCTCCTTGGTCAGAATCCATCTCGGCCCTTCGCCACGCAGTTGCGCGGCTTCGACATATTCCATGACGGCAACATTCAGCCCGACCGCGCGCGCCAGCCGGAATACGCGGGTCGAATCGAGCAGGGCGATGATGAGGATCAGGCTGGTGACCGACGAACCGAAGATGGATAGCAACATCAGCGCGAAGATGAGGCTCGGGATCGACATCAGCACGTCTACCGCGCGCGACAGAATCTGGTCGAGCCAACCCCGGTACATCGCGGCCAGCAAACCGAGCGTGACGCCGACCGCGAAGGACAGAAGCGTAGTCGCGAAGGCGATGCCGATCGTATTGCGCGCGCCATAGATCAGCCGGGTGAGCACGTCGCGACCGAGTTGGTCGGTCCCGACGATGAACTCTTGGCTCCAAGGCGCGAAAGCCTCGCTGAAAACCTGCGTTTCTCCGTAGGGCGCTATCCAGGGCGCTAACAGCGCGACGAAGACGTAGCCAAGGATGACCACGATGCCGAACCAGGCGCTGAATGGAGCCTTTTTGAGTGCGGTTTTTACCCGGGAGGCACGCGTGCGCCTCTGCCTTGAGACCGCCACGACATGTTCGGTGCTGGTCATCGCGGGTGCAAAAGCCTCGGATTGGTGGCAATGGAAATGATGTCGGCGGTCAGGTTGAGCAGGATGTAGGTTGCCGCGAAGATTAGGGCGCAGGCTTGCACGACCGGAACATCCCGGGACTTCACCGCATCGACCATCAATTGGCCGATGCCGGGATAGACGAACACCACCTCGACCACGACCACGCCGACGATGAGATAAGCGAGGTTGAACGCAATCACCGTGACGATAGGCGCCCAGGCATTGGGCAGGGCGTGTCTGAGAACGATTGTCATAGGCGACATTCCCTTGAGCC
This sequence comes from Mesorhizobium sp. WSM2561, assembly GCF_000513915.1. NCBI lineage: Bacteria > Pseudomonadati > Pseudomonadota > Alphaproteobacteria > Hyphomicrobiales > Phyllobacteriaceae > Mesorhizobium > Mesorhizobium sp. WSM2561. Next base: position 57,984 of record NZ_AZUX01000038.1, on the reverse strand, counting down.
GCGCCATATCGATATAGGGGCTTGCCAGCATGTTGATAATCGCCGCGCGCGTCATACGCATCATATGGGCAACAATCACCAGCGTGAGGGTGATGGACGGCAGCGCTGCGCGCCAGACGTGCTCCCAGAACGGCGTTTGGTCGCTGATGTTCGCCAGTGTCGGAAATTTGGGAACCAGGTTCAGGACCCAGTTGATCGAAGCCGCGAGCCACTCGGGCAGGGATTGTGCGAATTCGGTTCCGATGAACGTGTCGCGCGAGATGATGAGGTAGGCCAGCATATAGGCGACGAAGAATTCGGGGAATGAAATCGTCGTCAGCGTCACCGTGTTCACCACACGGTCGAACCAGCTGTTGCGGTAGAGAGCGGCGAGAATGCCAAGTCCTAGCGCGAGTGGAACCGCTATAAGGGCGGTCATCACGGCAAGGAACATCGTGTTGTAGAGCCGGGGCGCAATGATCTCGGCGACTGTGCGCCGGTAGCCGGTGCGGCTTGCGAAGGAAGAGCCGAAATCCCCCTGCACGATCTGGCCGACCCAGGCGAAATAGCGCTCAACCGGCGGACGATCGATGCCGATCTCGCGCTGGAATGCGGCGACCGTCTCGGGCGTCGCGGATTGCCCGAGCATCGCCTTGGCGAAATCGCCCGGAAGCATGGCAATCGCCGAAAAGATGATGATGGAGACGATGAACAGCGTAATCAGGCCGAGGCCCAGGCGCTGCAGAACCGTCCTAACGACCGGGTTCATGGGCGGTGCCTTCGAGCCTTCCCCTGAAAGAGCGAACCGCCCGCGGCGCGGGCGGTTCGCCTGGCGAACGTCACGCGTTGGCTACCCACCAGCGCTCGGCCATCTTCAGTCCGTCATTCTCCCAGTTCGGCGCCAGCTCGCCGTGGGCCAGTTTCTTGGACTTGGCGCTGACAAAATTGTTGAAGACCAGAACGATGGCGCCGCCGTCGTCATGCGTCAACTGCTGCATTTCGGCATACATCGCGGAGCGCTTCGCCTCGTCGGTCTCCGCACGTGCCTGGATCAGCAGTTCGTTGAAGCGGGGATTTTTCCAAAACGTCTCGTTCCAGCTGGAATCCGCCGAGTAGGCCTGCGTGAACATCCAGTCGGCCGTTGCACGACCGCTCCAATAGGAGGCGCACCACGGTTTCTTGAGCCAGATATTGTCCCAATAAGCGTCCTCGGCCTCGCGCACCACATTGACATCGATGCCGCATTGGGCCGCCGTCTCGCGGATGAGGGCGGCAGCGTCCACGGCGCCGGCGAAAGCGGCATCGGCGACGGAAAGGTCGACCTTGAGATTCTCCATTCCCGCTTTTTTCAGATGGAAGCGTGCCTTTTCCGGATCGAACTTGTGCTGCGGCTCCGGATTGATGGCGAACTTGATCGCCGGGGCGATCGGGTTGTCATTTCCGACGGTTGCATGGCCAAGGAAGATCTTCTGCGCGATCTCCTCGCGGTCGATGGCCCATTTCAACGCCATGCGCACATCGGGGTTGTCGAATGGCGCCACCGTCACGTTCATCGGCAGCGTGTAGTGGCCGTATCCGGTGACCTCGAGGATTTCGATAGTCGGCTTGCGCTTCAGCATACCGAGCGTTTTCAGGTCGGCGCGGCCGATATAATCCACCTCGCCGGTCGACAGCGCGGCCATACGCGCGGCGAGGTCCGTGATGGCGATAAACTCCACCTCGTCAAAATAGGGTTTGCCGCTCTTGAAGTAGTTGGGATTGCGCTTGAGCTTCGCCGAGACGCCTGGCTGGAAGTTCTCAAGCGCGAAGGCGCCGGTCCGGATGCCCGATTCCCAGTCCGCCTTTCCGTCCTTGGCAGGCATGACGACAAGGTGATAGTCGCTCATGATGTAGGGAAAGTCTGCATTGCCGCTATTTAGCGTGAAAACGATCGTTTCCGGACCGTCCGCCTTGATATTGGTCACCGATTCCAGCAGCGACTTCGCCGCCGATTTGGTGTCGGCTCCCATGTGGTATTGCATCGAGGCGACCACGTCATCCGCTGTTACGGTCTTGCCGTTGTGGAAGGTCGCACCTTTGCGCAGCTTGAAGACCCATGTCGTCGCGTCGTCCGAGGTCTCGAAGCTCTCGGCAAGGTCAGGCTGGATGCTGCCTTTCGCGTCGACCTCGGTCAGGCTGTTGGACATGGCACCCGAAAAGGCGGTTTGCGTAAAGGTATCGGGATAGCCGGCCGGATCGATCGAATCAGTCGTCGCGCCATGTGCCATGCCGAGCTTGGCGAAGCCGCCCCGCTGCGGATCGGCCCGCGCCACGCTCACGAAGAGCGTGTCGGCGGCGGCGACCGTCAGGCCTGCCGTCAGCCCGAGCTGGATGAAATCACGGCGCGAAACCTTGCCGCGGCCGATCAGGTTTTGCGCCAGGCGCAGATTATATTCAGATTCTGACACTGCTTCCTCCCATTGCGGATTTCCCGCATTCTTGTTGTTGGCATTATCGAGCAGATCTGGCGGATTCAGCCGATTTGCCTCCTTTCGATTTTCAGCGTTTTCGACACAAATCTTACGCCGTTACATAGATTTCACCAGCTTCCACCGTGACCGGGAATGTTCGGGCACGTACGCCCGGATCGACCAGGGCCGCACCGGTTTTTATGTCGAATTCCCAACCGTGCCAGGCGCAGCGCACGATCTCGTTCTCGCGGTGATAGATGAATTGCGCTTGGTCGACCGGCGCCGTGGTTCCGCATTGCGGTCCCTCGCAAAGCGGAGCGCCGCGGTGCGGACAAACGTTCAGCAAGGCATGGAATGAATTTCCGATGCGGAATACCCCGACTGAAAGGCTGCGGATTTTCGCGATGTAGGGAGTTCCGGTCTCGATTTCTTCGACCCGGCAAATGTATGTCTTCTCAGCCATTGTCTGCTCCCGTCAGGCGGCATTAGCCGCTTGCGTGCGGGGAATGCGTTTATAGACCTCGAGCGCATTCAACCCCATGATCTTGCTCCTCCAGGCAGGCGGGATGTGCAGCGTGTTGGCATCGTCATAATCCCAATGCGGGTAGTCGGAGGCAAACATCAGCGTGTTCTCGCCGTCCATCGCTTCGAGAGTGGACCAGAGATGCTGTATGTTCGCGGGCTGCTCCAGCGGCTGCGTGGAAAAGCGGATATTGCGCCGGCAATACTCCGAGGGCAGCATCTTCAGCCACGGCGTTTCCTTGCGCAGCGCTTTGTAATCTGCGTCCAGACGCCATAATACCGATGGAACCCAGGCCACACCGCACTCGATGATCACGAAATACAGGTCCGGCCATTTTTCGAAAACGCCATGCGCGATCATGCTTGCCACATGCGACAAGGCCGACATGTGAAGAATAGCGTGCGTCTCCCAGAAGAAGGTCGTGGGAGCCGGTGCCACCGCGTTCCAGTTGATGCCGCCATGGCCGCCTAGGTGGATCGCGAATGGCAGCCCGACTTCGGCGCAAGCCTCGAAAATGGGATGGTAGAACGGATCACCGTAGGGTTTGACCGAGCCTTGGGAGGCCAGAACCTGCACCATACGCGGATGGTTGCCGAGGCGGCGGATCTCGGCTGCTGCGAGCTTCGGATCCTGCGGCGCGATGATGATGGAGCCCATAAAACGACTGTCTTTGGGAAGCCATTCGGCGATTTGGTAGTCGTTATAGGCGCTGACCAGTGCACTGGCGTAATAGGGATTGGCCAGCGTGGAGGCTTCGATCGGCTCATCGCCGGTGAGGATAGCAGCTCCGACATTGTATTTGTCGAGGTGCTTTTCTTTCATGATGAGATAGTTGTCGGCCTCCGTCTCGGGCCTGACGTCCTTCCGGGAGAAGTCCTGCGGGTGAAACCACGGACGGTGACCGTGGGGGAAGGCGCCTCTCGGACCAGTTTTTTCGCCTTCTGTGAACATGTCTTTCCAGACGCCGGAAAGATAGGGCTCGAGCACCGTAGCGCTCGACCAGTAATTGTGACAATCGCAATCGACTATGAACACCCTATCCAACTCCCTGGCGCGGCAGGCCGGCTAACCCAGCCGGCTTCTTCAACCGCAGCTTCCGCCTTGGGAATTATTTGATCAAGCTTGTGATCTGAGGTAATACGATCGGATTTTTCGATCGCGAGGCGACATGCAGCTGGATCACATCGAGACCTTTCTCGACATCATGGAGTCGCGAAATTTCAACCGTACGGCCGATCGTCTTGGGGTTACGCAGTCGACGGTCAGTACCCGCATCAGGAACCTAGAGCAGGCCATCGGTTCGGAGCTCTTCCTGAGGGGACGCGCCGGGGCCGAACCGACCGCGGCGGGGCGACGTTTCGAAGCCTATGCACGCGCGATGCTGTCGACATGGTCTCAGGCCCGCCATGACGTTCGGGCATTCAACCGGTTCGAGGGCACCTTGCGCGTCGCTGCGCAGGTCGGGATGACGCGATCGATATTGCCGGGTTGGGTGGAAACTCTGTTCCAGGTGCTGCCGAAATCGTCAATTCACGTAGAGTCCGACTACTCGCCGCAGATGATTTCCGACTTGAGCTTGGGAAACCTCGATATTGCTGTGGTCTACGCGCCCCGATACCTCCCTGAAATCTCCTACGATCCTCTCATGGTTGAAGAATATGTGATGGTGTCTTCGACGGCCAGGATCCTGTCGGAGGTCAACCCGGATACGTATATCCGGCCGGGCTACACGGTCGCGCTTGAAAAAGCCCACGCCGAGGCGCTGCCGCAATTGGCGATTGGCCGTCTTTCGATGGGCTCGGAAACGCTCGCCGAAGCGATGCTGCGGCGCATGGGTGGCACTTGCTATATGCGCAGTGACGATGCTCGGCGGTATACCGCCGAGCGGCCGTCTTTTGTGGTCGAGGGCGCGCCCGCGCTTCAGCAGCCGGTTCACACTGCTACTTTGGCGCGCCGCAAGCACGAGCCGATCATCCGCAGAGGGATTCGCGCGCTCCATCTGGCCGTTATGTCCATGGAAAGCTAGATCGAAATATCCGATTGTAAAGCCGACATCTGCCGCTTTTTTGAAAGTATCCCGGCTGCCATTCTGGTCGGGTCAAGCAGAGTCCAATCATGAACGCGCACGCTCCCTTTTCGACCACCGATTTCGCTCCAGCGCTGCGTCAACGGCAATGGGCGGAGAGCTCAAGACAGTTCGTGCGCTGCCGGCGCGTCATCGATGAGACACACGACGTTAAGACATTCGTCTTTTCAGCTGCTTCTGGCCACATGTTCAGCTTTAGTGCAGGCCAGTATTTAGTCCTGAACCTGACAATCGACGGCACCCGGGTAACGAGACCGTACTCGGTGTCGTCGCCCCCGACTCGACCGCTCGACCTGCAGATCACGGTGAAGAGGGTGAAGGGCGGGCTTGTTTCCAACTGGCTTCACGACAATCTCCGGCCGGGCCACAACATTGAAATCGAAGGGCCGGTCGGACGTTTCAACTTCGACGATCTACCATCCGAGAAGCCGCTTTTCCTTTCGGGCGGCAGCGGCATCACTCCCGTTATGTCGATGCTGCGGGCGCTAACCGACCGGGCATCTGGCCATGACATCCGTTTCATTCACTGCGCTCGGACGGCGGACGACATCGCCTTCCGCTCCGAGTTGGAGGCGCTCGCCGCGCGATTCTCCAATGTCGATGTAAGCTTCATCTGCAGCCAGGAAGGTTCGGCGTGGCAGGGCCCTTTCGGTCGCATCGACGGCCCCATGCTCTTGCGGCTGGCTCCGGACCTTCACCAGCGCACGTCTTACGTTTGCGGCCCCGAGCCGTTTATGCAGACGGTTCGGGCCTGTGTCGCGGAGATCGGCATCGCACCATCCCAGTATCACGAGGAAAGTTTCGGCGGCGCCGTGGGCAATTCCATGGCTCCTCAATCGGCTGCCGCTGGTCTTACGCGCGTCCGCTTCGTCCGGTCCGGCGTAGAGCATCTTTGTGCGCCCGAAGAGACCCTGCTCGATGCGGCGCGCAATTGCGGGCTCCACATTCCCACCGCATGCCAGCAGGGTATTTGCGGAACTTGCCGGACGGTCAAGCTTTCGGGTGAAGTCGCGATGGACGACCTTGGAGGGCTCAGCCTTGAAGAGAAGGCGGCGGGTTATGTGTTGGCCTGCTGCAGCCGGCCGCAAGGCACTGTTTGCCTCGAACTCTGAATCTCATTGCGAATCCTGATGGAAAGCCCGGCGCTAGGGCTGGGGTCTCTTTATATTAAATTATCGTGGTGCTCGCACACGAGGCGGTTCCGGCCGGCAATCGGTGCCTTGCCTCGCGCCAGGCCTGTCCAGCGACGGGCGGTCCAGCAGCCCAGGCCACGGCATCGCCGACATACGGAACCGAGGTTCGGTTCGGCAATTAAAGGAGGGCGAACTGGTTTTGCGGAGGTTTGAGGTGAACGGGTTTTTGAATGTGGGACTTTCGACGGCCGTGACGGGCACGGTCGTAAGCTTTGTGACGGCGGCGGTTCTAGCCCTTCTGGCCAAAGCCGAAGGCAAACCCGCACTGCAGCCGACCAACGCCACCAGCCACTGGGTGCACGGCGATAAGGCCGGTGCCGTCAGGAAAGCCGACCTCGCACACACTGCGGTGGGCTTCGGCACCCACCATGCCTCGGCCATGTTCTGGGCCGCTCCGTTCGAGGCTTGGCTCGCCCGAGACCCTCAGCGGTCGCCGCTGCTGATGCTGCGCGATGCCTCGGCAGTGGCCATGATTGCAGCCGTCGTGGATTATCTCGTCGTACCGAAGCGGCTCACCCCAGGCTGGGAGACCGTGCTTTCGAAGCGCTCGATCGCCGCCACGTATGTCGCGCTTGCTCTGGGCTTGGCTGCCGGCGGACTGATAGCGCAGGCGATGCGGGAGACGGATTGATCGGATTCCAAGACTGGCGAGAGACCGCCGATGGTATTCCGCTTTTCGCCTGGCAGGCAGGGCTCAACCGGCACCGGCAATCGCCAGAGCCCACCGACTCGGTCCAGATGTCCGACGCTGGTTCGCACTCCAGCTCTGTCCCTTACCCAATTAGCCGACGAATGTGGCCAGCTCACCGCTGGCGCGTTAAAGTTCATCCAGATGGTGCATGCGTTTCAAAAGGAACCAGTACAAGACCTGTTCGGGGTCATCAGCTTGCTCGCTGTGCACCGTTATGCCCGCCAATGGCCAGCACGGCCTTCTACACCGGGTTGGGGTCGGGCATGAAGGTCCGCATTGGTTCAGCTTAGGACCGAGCCTGCGCCGAGTTGAATGTCTGCTCACTTACATCTCAGATTAGAAGCTGCCTGACCGCTTTCGGCCCCCGAACGGCCTGTCCGAGAGGCGCGTCATGTCTGCCCAATCGTGAAGAGCCACGCTGCTCTAAAACGAACGCAGGCGGCGACTTGAGACTGCACGCCAACAGCGGAGCGTGCTGCTCGAGACGCGAGCGGTCGCAACCCTGTCATCGTTTCGCGGACAGGTCTTCTCGGGTCAGATTGAAGAGATCAGCGAAGAAGAGCGGTTTGTGTCTCCGCCACCCAACCGTCTGCCTCGATTTCTTTGAACAGCTTAAGAGCGCTGTGTAACAGCCCTTTTGCTTTATCTCTGTCCGCAACCAGTTCAAATCTGCCAAAGGCAAGCATGCTTTGGGCGAGCTCGGGTCGGGACTGGATTGTCTGGAGAACGTCAACACTTCGACGGAACTGCCCGTCCGCCGATTGGCGATCTCCCCTGGCCTCGTAGGCTTGGCCGAGCGCGCGACGGGCAGCGCCAATCTCGAGCCGCGCCGTTACACGCTCCGCGAGCTCCAGCGCGCGTTCCGCCGCTTGCAGCCCGGCTGCAGCATCCCCTTCGGCGAGGTGCAATTGGCTCAAGGCGATGTGTGGATAAATCTTGCAGAAATCGTTATCTATCCGCCGTGCCACTGTCTTCATCACCGGATCCAGGAAGGCCCTTGCGTCGGCAATCCGGTTCAGCTTCAGACAGGCGATGGCTGCCCAGCCCGACGCCCACAATACAACGCTCCACCTCGCGTTCTCCCAGGCCGTGGAGAGGTTCTGCTCGACCACCTCCACCGTCCGCTGCCAGAGTCCCTTGTAAAGCAAAGGCTCTGCTTCCATCGCCAGCCACGAGCGCACCTCGACGTCCTGCGTCGACGCGGCGATCTCCCGGACCATCTCGGCGAATTGCAGAGACCGCTGCAACCGCCCGGCGCGGGCATTGTAGCAACGGCCCGCACCTGCGGCGAGCGAACCGAGCTCTTCCAGGGCCCCGACTTCCTGCAACAGCGCCGCGGCCCGTTCAATCTTGCCGAGTGATTCTTCAAGCCGTCCGGTATTGCCGAGGAAGTTGGCATAGCGAAACGCAACTTCGGCCTGGCGCGCCGCATCCGCGAAACCGGCATGTCGTTCGGCGCTGACCAGCAACGGCTCTTCCAGCCAATCCACTCCCTTGAAGGACTGCAGCCCCGCCAGTGCCGCGGTGTCCCCGTCGGCAAACGCGATTGCCCTGTCGACCTGGTGAAGCGCTTCGGCACGTTCCTGCTTGCTCGCGTACTGCCGGCCGCTCCTGGCCCGCGCCAAGACCGTCTCGACGTAGGTTTGCCGGTGCGCCGCCGTGTCGGGAAGGCGTTCGAGAGCCTGGATGGCGCGCCGGTAGTGCTCGGCCGCCTCCCAGCGAGCCCCGCGACTCTCGGCTTTCGCCGCCGCCAGGAGTCGACAGTTCAAGACCTCGTTCCAGGCATTTGCACTCTCGTAGTGATGCGCCAGCAATCCTGGATCGTCGGTTTCCGCCTGTGCAAGCGCAGCGGCGATGCGCGCGTGCAGTTCCTTGCGTGTATCACGCAGCAGGCTGCCATAGGCCGCGTCCTGAAGCAAAGCGTGCCTGAAGACATACGTCGCTCCCGAGACGGTTTGCCGGGAGACCAGCAGCTCGGCCTCCACCAGGGCATCCAAAGCCAGTTGCAGCGCGGCTCCATCGAGATCGCATACGCGCTCGAGCAGTCCGATGGTGAACTCGCGACCGATTGCGGCCGCGGTCTGATAGACCCGCTTTCCGGTGGCGAGCCGATCGAGCCGGGCCATCAGCATGTCCTGAAGCGATGCCGGCACGCCCCGCTCGAGCGCGCCGGCGGCGTTCGGCTGGTTCTGTGCCTCGATCAAGGTCCGGGCCATCTCTTCGAGAAACAGCGGTATTCCATCGCTTCGCTTCACGATCTCCTCGACGACGCGCTCCGGCAGCACGTCGGAGTTGGCAAGCGAATCGATCATTTTCTCGGACTCGCGCCTGGTTATGCGATTTAACGCAACCGTCGTGACATGAGGCTGATCCGACCATGCCACGCTGATCCCGGGGCGCGAGGTGACGAGCAGCAGCACTGGCAGGGTCTCTACCCTGTCGACGAGCCGGTTGAGGAACTCGAGCGTCGACCGGTCGCACCAGTGCAGGTCCTCGAAGGTGATGACCGCGGGGCCTTTGGCGCAGGAATCCTCCAAGAGGCTCATAAGCACATCAAAGGTTCGTTCCGTCTGTTGAAGCGCATCCAGGCTCGGCGGAGCTTCTCCTCCATTCGTTGGGATGGAGAGAAAAGCGGCTAGAATCGACAATTGGACCTGAGCGCTCTCGCCAGACCTGGGAAGCATCGCCGTCAGCCTTCGCAATTTTTCGCCCGGATCGAGGTCCGAGCGAATGTCGGCCGCCTGTTCAAGCTGCGTGACCAGAGGGTAAAATGCTCGGTCCGCGTGCGACGGCGAGCACTGGTAGGTCAGGCGTACATGCGGCCGGTGCAGCAGCTTGGCTCGCACCGCCTCACAAATGCGCGACTTGCCGATCCCTGGTTCGCCCGAAATGAGAACGACCTGGCCCTCGCCCGCCTCCGCTTGCTGAAATCGCTTCGTCAGTTGTTCCACTTCATCGCCGCGCCCGATCAGCGGCGTATGGAGCCGGCCGTGCAGCGCTTCAAAGCGTGTCTCCTTGGCGGCCTTGCCCAGGACACGTGAAGCGCGTACGGGCTCCGGAAATCCCTTTAAGAGGTGTTCGCCAAGATCGGCAGTCTCGAAGAGGTTGCCAAGGAGCTGTCGGGTGCTGGCGGCGACCACGACAGTTCCGGGTTCCGCGATGCCTTGTAGCCGCGCGGCCAGGTTCGGTGTTTCGCCGACCACGGCGCGCTCGCGCGCCGTTCCAGTACCAGTCGTTTCGCCGACCATTACAAGACCTGTCGCGATACCGACACGAGCTGCCATAGGTCGTCCAATGGCGGTATCCAACGTCGAGACTGCCAATGTCAGTTCAAGACCCGCCTCGACGGCGCGCTCTGCATCGTCCTCATGGGCACGCGGCCAGCCGAAATAGACCAGCACGCCGTCGCCCATAAACTTGGCGATATGCCCATCCCATCGCCCCACGATTTTTGTGCAGCTTGTGTGATAGGAACGTATTACGTCGGCCACATCCTCGGGATCGAACTCGACCGAGAGAGGCGTCGAACCCACTAGGTCGCAGAACATCACCGTAAGCTGGCGGCGTTCGGGCGACACTTCTTGCGAGGGCTCAGCCGATGTGACCGGCGCAGCGGCCCCTTCGTGACGCTGCCCGATGTCAGGCGCTGAAAGGCTGGCGATCGCCCTCAGAAGCCTGCGCCGATCACCTACCGCGGCAACGCCCAACTCCTTGAGATCATCGCTCGTCAGGCTGGGCAGCACGTCGGCATCAATTTTGTTGTTGGCAAACGCACCCACGTATTCGCCAAGACCTTGGCTCTCCAGCCACTTGGCGATGTCGCGCATGGCGGTTCCTCAACTGGACCTGGCTAAAGCCGAACGAATTGCAGGCCGATCCCAGGAGCGGCATTCTCGCTCGCGCTGTGTCGGCCATGCAAGTCAATTGTCTGTCGCCTGCCTAGCTCTGAACCGGTCCTAGCGCCCATCGCTGCCCCGATCGCATCTCCGGAATCTTAACATTCGGGAGTTCAAGGAGCTTGGTGCCAGAGAAGGTAAGTCGAAGCCTAAAATGGCTCAAAACCGGGTCGGCTGATCCAGGAGAATGTCCGCGTTGTGCGCCTTTAACTCTCAAACCGGACCGACGGCTCCCGGCCCCAACGCAGTCGACGCGCTCTGCGTGCGGTGCCGACCAAAGCGTCGGCTGACAGTCGCCATAACCTAGGATACTAATCATCTCCAACCGCCATGGTGGACCACCGCCGATCACACGTCACGATTGCCCGGGCCCACCGGGCCTACACCTGCAGCGACGATGCTGTCCGAACCACTATCAAGCCGCGCCCAGACAGATCCACCTCCCGGACCTTTCACGGCTCAACGCGGTCCTCGCAGCATCGGGACGACTGTCGGCGACGAACCGACCTGGATGGCGCCGAGCGGTTCGAAGCCGTACCGGCGGTAAAACGGAATGTTGCGCGGATTCGAGGACTCTAAATAAGCTGGCGCGTGATCGTGATCGCACCGTGCGAGTGCGTACGACATCAAGGCTTTGCCGTGACCTTCGCCTTGGTGCGCCGGGTCGACACCGATCAGGGGCAGGAACCAATGCGGTTCGGTCGGATGGTAGGTGGCCATCTGCTCAAATACAGCCGCGGTTTCGCCGGCCAGAGAGGGCGCAACTGTGCTCTGGAGTAGCGCATCAAGCTCTTTGTCGTCAGGATGCACCCCGGGCGGCAGCCACAGCGCCGCACCGGCGTAGTCCTTGGTGAAAAAGGCGCTTCCCCAAGAGAATGCCGCGCCTCCCAGCGCACGAACCATCCGTGGCAAGGCCGCAAGGAACTGGTGCGAATTAGGCCAAGTCCATCGCGCCATAGGGTCCGCCGTAAACGCCAGAACGACCGTACCGACCACCGGATTTTCATCGGCGGCGGACGCAACTCCTACTGTCTCTGACTTCACGCAATCCTCCTTAGGCAGACAGTCCGCCGAGGTCACACGCCTTAGGTAGTGCGATTTTGCAATCTGTCCAAGCTTCCGCTCGATCGCAGCGCCGCTAGCTGCAGCGGAAGGGTGAGGCCGGCGAAAACGGAGGTATGAACTTCGTCTACGCTGCGCGCGACCACCCAACGTTAACAGCAGTGCAACCAAGACGACCAACGGCTTGAATTGAGGTCGGCTGCCGAACGTCAGGTATCTGCGCAACGGCAGCGAAGAGCTGACGGTCCGGTCTCGGCCCCTAATGCGACACATTTGGTTCTCGGCTCGGAAGGGTCGCTCTTGGCACAACTGAGCCCATGACGAACAGCGGATCCCAGCATGTGAGCGAAGTCGTTCTGACTTGTTCGATGTTTGTTCGCCCAAAGTCGCATAAGATTGCAGTGCGGAACTCAACGGCGACCTGTGCAGGGGTCGCCCGATCACAACCAGTCCAAAGAGAAGATCCCGCCCTTTCACTACTGTTTCCTTCGCGGCCGCCTAACGGCAGGTCGTGTGCGCAAAGCTTACTCTAGGTGGGATCTGTTCGCGACCGCCTTCGATGGCCATAACGGCGAGACTGTTGATCATGTGGAAGATGTTGGCGGTGATACGACCAGTATCCACCACTGCCAGACATTGCACGGCTCGGTAGCGCTAGGGTGTCCTTTGCGGGTAGTGCCTGAGCTCAACCCTAGTCGTTCAACGCCTTTTTCCGCGACCGCTGGTGAAATTGCTGCCACGAGGCCGGGTTTGAACTGGCGTGTTGTTGCGATTTTCGTCGGAGAGTTTGCGCCAGCGAGCAAGACGCTCAGGATCCAGCGTACCAGCGGCCAAAGCTGCTTGTACCGCACAGCCCGGTTCATGAGCATGTGTGCAGTCGCGGTATCTGCAGAGCGGGGCAAGCTCGGTAATTTCGGCGAACAGTGTGTCGATGCCGTAAGCCACATCGCTAACCTGCAGCGTTCGCATTCCTGGCGTATCGATTACCCACCCGCCACCTGCAATGGGGTGCAGAGATCGCGAAGTGGTGGTGTGGCGTCCTTTGGCGTCTTGTTCACGAATGTCTCCGGTCTGTTGAGGTAATTGCTGCGCTGATCCGGCTAGCGTGTTCACCAGCGTCGATTTGCCCACGCCGGAGGAACCGACCAGTGCAACTGTTTGTCCAGCGCCGCACCAGGCGGCTAGGGCGATTGCGGCATCAGCCGTGCGGGGGTTCAACGTCACTACGATCAGCCCCCGCTGTAGTGCGGCGGCTTGCTTTTCGTACTCCCGGGCGTCAGCCACGGTATCGGCCTTGGTCAGCAGGATCACTGGATTTGTTCCGGCCTCGTTCGCCAGCGCCAGATAGCGCTCGAGCCGAGCCGGGTTGAAATCAGCATTGCATGAGGTAACGATAAGCAACGTGTCGACGTTGGCTGCGGCAAGCTGCGGCACCTTGGTGCCCGTGCGGCGTTCCAGCACTGTCTTGCGGGTCAGGCGGCGGTGCAGCAGGTGGGAATGGGGATCGACAAGGACCCAGTCGCCAACGGCGTAGTCGCCAGTGTTCGCTTGCGTCGGCAGTGTCAGGTCCATTTGCCCTGTTTGAGATATGCCGGTCAGGCGGTCACGGTGCACCGTGGCGATACGCGTTGGGACGAGGTTCGCTTCATGCGGACCAACCTGATCGCCGAAAAAATCCGTCCATCCCAGGCTTGCGAGGGACATCGATCGAGTGGCGGTGGAGTGATCCGTCACGGCTTTGACCAAAGGTACGGCGTCGCAGACATCGAACAATATCCTTGGCAAAATGAGATGAGCGCGGAAAACAGGCACTCGGGATGGGCGCGATTGTTCGCGCCGCTATATGGGCGGCATGGCGGGGATTTGGCAAGCCGGCGCCGCGGATCACCGATCGATGGATCGATCCGCATTCGTCGGGAAGCCGGCTAGCGTTTGGCACGCTCGGGGATAATGATACCACCGTTTCCCGCTTGAAAAGACTTAACTGGCCAAACGGCCGCTTTTGGTGCGACCGAGCCGGCTCTGCTGTACAGCCACGGAGCGTCCTACGTCGCGGTTGGGTGGTGATAGCCCATCAAGGCAGGAGATCGTGATAATTTTGACACCAACTCCACATGCTTGTATCCGACAGGGCAATTTCCCAGTTCAGTGCCGAATGCCTGCGCGTAGTGATCGACGGCGGTCCAGCCGTCGCATGATCGGAGTGACCGCCACACCATGCATGACTATTGAACTCAAGACGGCGAAGCAGACGGTGACCCAAAGAATCGTCTCACCCTCAAATCGCGCTTGGCCCAGCGCAAATGCGAGGTAGTAAAACGAACCGAGGCCGCGAATTCCGAAAAATGCAATGACACCCCTTTCACGTGCGGGCGCTGGAAATCCAATTAGTCCCACCCACGCGGATAGCGGTCGCACCACAAACAGCATCAGGGCAGTGGTGGCGATCACCTCCCAGTTCAAAGCGCCGAAGATTGAGCCTTCAGCTATGGCCACCCCAAAACAGACCAGGAGCACCATCATTAGCAATCTCTCGATTTGCTCAGCGAAATTGTGCAGGCTCTCATGATATTGGTGCTGCCGCTCGACCGATCGTAGAGCCACGGCTGCTACGAACACAGCGAGAAAGCCGTAGCCATGTATCATTTCGGTCGAGCCATAGGCGAGGCAGGTGATTCCGAGTGCTACAAAACCGTCCTTCGTCTCTGACAACCCGGCTCGTTTCGGCAAACGAAAGGCTAGGTAGCCCATAGCCTTGCCGCCCAGCCATCCGATGCCCAAGCCCGCGGCAATTTTCCACACAACATCAACAAGAAGCCAGTCGGTGAAGAACGGTTCTCCCGACGCTGTCGACAGCGCAACGGCGATGGCGAGATAGACGAACGGAAAGGCGGCTCCATCGTTGAGGCCAGCCTCGGAGGTAAGTGCAAAACGCACCTCGTCCTCCTTACCGGATTGAGGGGGCCCCACCTGTATGTCGCTTGCCAGAACGGGATCAGTTGGCGCGAGAGAAGCCCCAAGCAGAAGTGCGGCAGCAATGCCCAGGCCGAGAATTGACCAGCCGAGAAGTGCGGTTCCGATAATAGTCAGAGGCATCGCGATGCCCACCAGCCGCCACGAGGTTTCCCAACCTCGCCAGCTCACCGGCCGGTCCAGCTTCAGACCAGCTCCCATAAGAGCGACGATGACAACGAACTCGGTGATGCGCTGGATGAGATAACGGTTCTCAAACGGGTTTACTCCCGAGAACGGAGAGAATGGTGACCAGACTAGGAGCATCCCGATCCCAATGCAGACCATCGGCAGCGAAATAGGGAGCTTCTTCAGAAGCATGGGCAGCCATGCCGTTAGGAGCACGACTGCTCCGAAGGCCGCTAGGAGAAGGGCGTAGGATTCCATGCGAACCTAGGCCGTCAACTGCAATAGAGGCTCGTCAATCAAAACCGGCTCCGGGGTGCTGTCTTGACCTTGGTATCCTTCGCTGGGCTGATCAGCAACATTGCTGCCAAAGGTATCGGCACTGTGTCATGACAAAGGCTCAGAACGCCACCAGTGCGAGCGGCGGCGGACGCGGCTGGCAGGCGTGACTTGAAATGGCTGAGCGCAGGACGCCTGCCGGTATTTCCATAAATGCTGACGACACACGGTCCTTGTCGTTGGCAAGTTTTGTGGACTACCTCACAAAAAAATGGCGGACCGGGCAACCCAGAGGCGTCTAAGTATAAGCGGGAATTGGCCTGGTCGCTGCTGCAGAAGCACGCCAACTGTTGGGATCCCGGCTCGCTCAATCTGGGCGCGACGCCGGTCACTGCGGGCAGCCATCTGGTTTACCAGATCAAGATCGAGACAGTTTCCGGACGGCAGGCACTTCGCTAGCCCTTGGACCTCGATACCGGGCGGAAGGCGCAAAAAAACCCGCGTTCCGGAGGGGGGTCGGGAAGCGGACTCTTCAACGACCGAACGCTCGGGGCGTTCGATGTGTCTTATCAACACAGCAGCGAAGGATTGGTTCCACTTGGAATCACCTAATGCGCCATAGGGTGCGTCTGAATCATGATCCCCGGAAGCGCTGCGATTCCATAGGGATGGATGAGGCTACGCTGCCCGCGGTATGCGCGAGGTGAACGTCGCCCTGGTCACCGACACGCTGGTGCCCTTGGTGTCGCTGATGACCTCGATCTTGGCCTCCAACTGCTTGACCAGCGCCTCGACGATGGCTGTCCCCAAGCCCGCGCTCGACGGCTCGCCGGCGGCTTTCCCGGTGCCATTGTCCGAGACCGTCAGCTTCCAGTCGTCGCCGTCGGTTTCGTAAGACACCTGGATCAGCGCCTTGGCCTTTTCCATCGGAAACGCATATTTGACCGCGTTGAGAACGAGCTCGGTGACGATCAGGCCGAGACTTACCGCCTTCTGCGAGTCTATCCTGCCGCCTTGTGCCGTGACGTTAACCGCGATCGGCTGGTCTTCACCAACCATCGAGACGGCCAGGCTGCTGCACAGCTTCGACAGATAGGACACCACGTCGATCTCTTCGACGCCGGTCGTGGTGTGGAGGTGGCGCTGCACTTCGGCGACCGACAGAACCCGCTGATGGGCATCCTTCAAATGCTGACGAGTTTCCTCTGATGTGACGGAGCGGGCCTTCAACAACAGGATGCTGGCGATGATCTGCAGGCTGTTGGCGACCCGGTGCTCCATTTCGCGCAGCAGCACATCCTTTTGCCGCAGCAGGTCTTCGGTGCGGCCGCCACGCCATTGTTCTTCAGGATGGCACTGATGCGCTTGGTGACCTGGAAGGCATCACCGCGATCGAAAACGATCCTGCTGGCCAAATAGCGATTTTCAACCCGCACCAGAAGCGGGTTCAGAAATCGTCTCGCGAAAGCTGAATTCGAAAACCCGTGCTCGGAGACGCTAACTTGATGGCAGCTTCACGCAGCGCCCTTTTGCCCATCAGGTTCTGCGCGGTGAATTGGTTGCACCAGATGATGACACCGTTACCGCGTCGCAATGCGGCCTGCAATCCATCAACGCCGCTAAGGCGGATACGCGGTTGCCAGCGCAACCGCGTTAGTTCGCCTGCCAGCAGCATGATGCGGCGATGGCGCGCATCGCGACCAGCGCGAAAGAGCGCCCGGGCCTGCAGTTTGGCGGCGCCGCCAATTACCGCCGATACGCTCTCGACAAACCCGGAAAGGTTCTTGCGGGCATGCTTGCCGAGCCGCGCTCCGGCCTGGAAGTGGCACAGGTGAGCCCAATACCGGCGCGGGACGATGACGGCGACCAGAATATCGATGAGGATCAGCAGCGCCTCGCGAAGATCTTTCTCCCGCACGACCCGCGGCTTTTCTTTCTTCACGGCGCGACGGGAATAAAACACGACTTCGTCGGCCTCGTTGACAAAGACACGCTGCGTTACCTCTATTTTGAAGTATTGGTCGGCGGGTGTCTGATCGGCCAACTTCCTCTCCGGATCAGCCAGAATTAAGGGTATGGCACCTGGCCCCGAAACGCTGAGAACGGCTAACGCGGGCGCCGCCCAAAGCATGTGAGAGGTGGACAGTCCCGATGGCACGAAGCGAAGCCGCTGTGAAGCTCTTTATGTCACGGAACGGCAATTCCGGCCTCGTGGTTGAGGAAAATGAGGAATCCATTGGCGCGCGCTAAAGAGTAGGGCCTAACCGCGCTCGCTCTGTTGGGCGTGATCTGTCACTGGTTATCGACTTAATCGGTCGACTGTCTCGATGATCGCTTTTGCGAGCGCCTCGCCCTCGTGGATCGGCTCGCTGTGTGCTATACTCTGTGCTGCTGTGGAGGCACGCGTGCGGCAGGCGCTACTGCCTGATTGTCCGACTCCCAACCGACCAGACAGAGTAGCGGGACTCCTTCGCTGCAACCATGCCGGCGGTGCCGTTATCTGTTGTGTGGTCAGGGTCACGCCGCTTTGCAAGCTTCCCTTGAGACCGCCTGCAGCAAAGTGGTGCCGCACTTGCGACTGGCTGCTTCCGCCTCGCGGATATTGTTGGGAAGTCGAGAAAATAGCTCGACAGCGGGTTCGAAACGTCGGGTATATCGACAGTGATGGCGACAGCATGAAGCGAGGCCCATCTGCTCAACGACGGCAACTGGGTTCGCCGCTATTTTCGGAGGGGTCGGGTGCGGGTACGTCGTCAGTGACAGAGATGCTATTGGGTTCATCAGATTTCGCCTCCGTTGCGGCAAGATCATGCGACCTCACGTCAGTGCAGGCTATCTGTGGAGGCAATGGACAGTGTCCAGCTTTGATCCACCGCAAATACGCGTGATCAAATACCAAAACGTTGACGTCAGATACCAAGTAGGGCCGCAGGTCTCGATCAGCCTTCGTCCGGACTTCTCCCCTTCGTCAGGTTGGGCCGATCTGCCGATGCCGCCGACAAGCGCATGGGCGACCGCGCTACCGACGCTTCAGACCTATCCGAAATTCTCCTGCTGCTCTAGCGTATTTGTCTCATGACGAGAACAGGACATCGTTCGGCCAAGGAATACGAACCGCTGGGCACCAACCGAACCTCTTCAAAAAGAATTTCGGCTTCCTCGACCAGCCGCGCAGTGGCGGCAAATGAATATATGGCATCGGACTTCAGGTAAGCATCGATCGTGCCGATCTCCTCGAGCCTCCAGCCGGTGGCTGCGGAAAGTTCGGCCCGATCCGGGAACAGCTCGTCGATTGCGTCACGTATCTCAGTCACCCTGACTCTGTAGTCCGGTTCTGGCCCCGCCAGTGTCATCGCTACCCGCCATTTGAAGGCATGGAAACCATCGATCCGCCGAGCGCGCACGTCATCCTTGATCGCCCCGATACCTTCGCGCCGATCCGGACCAGCAAAGACACGGATCGCAGCGCAGCCTTCAGGCCGCAGGATGCGCACCGTCTCCCGCAGCAGGACCAAACGCTCGGCGGAGGTACCGAGCGAGTTCAAGCTGCCGTCCCCGATGACAGCGTCGACGCTGCCGCTTGCCAGCGGAAGGTCGAACCAGCTGCCTACGACAGCTTCCCTCGACGGCATGCTGGCTTTCCACAATGCGGAGATCATGCCTCGCGACGAATCGACCGCGCGCAGCGTCTTGCCCAGTCCAGCAAGTTCCGGCGTCACTCCGAGCAGCAAAACATCCGCGTCTGCCGTGGCGGCTTCCCGTTCGATGATACTGACCGTTTCCGCCGGCGGGCGGAGAGGCGCATCCAACAGGTTCCAATGTCGGTGATAATGCTCCCAATGGTTTGTCATCGAAGGCATTCTCGATAAAGTTGCATCAGCGGGCCTTGACCGGTTCGGTTATGGACGTTTGCGAGTCGGAGGCGAGTTGGCGCGGATCGTTGTGATCACCCATGAATATGACGAGCTGCTGAAACGGCGTGGCATGTTGCGGCGCTGGACGAGCAGCTACATGCTCTATGACATCGTTGGCGAGCTGCAAAGGCGCAAACATGAGGTCGTAGTGGCAAGAGGCCTGTTGTCGCGGCCTACAGGCCACGCCGCGCTTCTGCACGTGGACGCGACCGTGACGCCGGACGACTATGTCGACTACGGCCGGAGCTTCCCACTGTGCCTTAACCTTGCTGCGGCCGACATCTCCAAGCGCAAGGTGAGCGGTGCGGTGCTCGACGCGAACGACGGCTGGAATGGACCCGTAATCGTCAAGAGTAACCGCAATTCGGCGGGCGATCCCGAGCGCCGGATGAACAGGCGGGCAAGGCGTGCGGGGCAAACCGAGCCTTTCCCCGAAATACCAGAAATCGGCGAGTACCGGATATACGACACTCCGGGAGAGATCCCTGACGGTGTCACGGCCGATCCGAACCTCTCAGTAGAGCGGTTCGTGGCGGAAAGGGAACCGGACGGTTTCGCGCTTAGGTTCTGGGTGTTTTGCGGAGAGGCGGAACGGTGTACGCGATATGTCTCGTCGCACCGGCTCGTAAAGGCAGCGAGATTTATCCGCAAGGAGGCCGTGCCCGTACCAGACGAACTCCGCCAACGCCGACGCCAGCTTGGCTTCGACTATGGAAAATTCGACTTCGTGGTCCACGAAGGAAAGGCTATCCTACTCGACGCGAACAAAACGCCGGGACGTCCACAAAATCTGACGAATTTGCTCGCCGAAGGAGCCGCCAATCTCTCTGACGGATTTGAAGGTATGCTGTTGCAGCATGGGTTATAGGATCGGAATGTCGCGACTCCGCAGGTCGGTCCATTGAGCAGGCGTTGACTGAGATGGGAACAAAGCCTGCCATCTCAGTCATAACGCCGACTTACAATAGGTGCGCAAGCGTGATGCGGGCTATCGCGAGTGTGCTTTCGCAAACGCACACGGATTTCGAGCACATCATCATCGACGATGGCTCGACCGACAGCACGATGGAGGCTCTGCGAGCGCTCCACGATCCCCGACTCATCCTGCTTCGCTTGCCGGAGCGGCAAGGCGCTAACTTGGCGCGAAACATCGGTATCGATTCCTCGCGTGCCGATATCGTCACTTTCCTTGATTCCGACGACGTCTTCTCTCCTTGTCGATTGCGCGACACGTTAGCGCAATTCGAAGCCGATCCTGACCTCGAACTCCTGATCAGTTCCTTCACCACCATTCGCGGATCACGACAGACTGTCTGCGCAAATCGCCATGGCTATATCGACGGATCCGTCCTGGAAAAGGCGCTGGCCATGCAGGTCATCTTCATCGCCGGCTCGGCGATCACCGTGCGCCGGGACAGCCTGGTTAAGATCGGAGCGTTCGATGTGGCACTCCAGCGGATGCAGGACCGGGAGATGCTGCTGCGGCTTGCACTGCGCTGCGGAGCGCTGCTGACGCAGGAAACCGATTGGACAAAACATACTTCCGATGATTCGATCTCAAGGCAGCCTGACGGCTATTTCAATGCTTATTCGATGCTGCTCAGCAAGCATCCGCGACTTCGGGAAAGATATCCCGGGGCGGTACGCTATATAACGGCCAGCCGATTGCTTCATGCTCTGACAAAAGGTCATTTCGCGGAAGCGATGTCCGGCTTCCGTATCAATCGCTTGTCTCAGGCCATGGGCTTTTCGCTTCTCCAGCTCCTGTGGAGCTTGATGAAGGATCGGCGCCAAAGGCGCGCGCTCCGCACTGCGCTCAGGGCGAGGATTCCTGCCACATCATTCATTGACCCAACTCCGCCGTTCAGTCCCGGCGACTGAGCACGGGAGAAGGGGAACTGCTCAAGGAGCGCGACGTCAACCCCCGATAACCCAGACCTGAGCCTAGCAGACAAAAGGTTGAGGCATGCGGGTTATTGCCGTCCATTTCCAGCGGCACGTGCCCTGGCTGCTCATGCCAGATGACCTGTCGAAGGTCGCGAGAGTCAACCAACTGGCCACACGAGGAGTATTCATAGAAATGCCCGCGCTCGTCCCTATCCGGCTCGTGCCGGGAAGCGGGGTGCTAGGTCGGATAGCTTCGTCATTGCCGGTCAACATCGCCTCCGAAAGGTTCCTCCACTCGCTGACCGTAAGCGCGAACGATCCAGTTCGCCTTGGCTAGCACGGCCTCTCGCATTTGCTGTCGCAGATCATCATCGCGACCTCGAGAGCGAGGAGTGACTGTCAGCCGAGGAAAATCTGCGGCATGCTCTAGCATGCCTATGTTGTCGATTAGGTAGAACAGTCCCGGCGCGGCATCTCCGACCTAATGGAGCCATGCGCCATCGGCGGTTTTGGCGTCGAAAGTGACGGGCACGCTGTGAATCACGCACGCTGCCGCCAAAATCTCCTCCAACTCGTGATCGGTCGCCTTGCAAGCCGGCATGAGTTTCCGAAGGTCGCAGATTGCCTGTCCGATCGATAGGTATCGGGCCCTGCCTCTGGAGAGAACGTAGACTTCGGCCACTGTTTCAACGGTGATCGTGGGAAAAGAGTGAGTCATCGAGAATTACTCCTGAAAGACCTCACCACACGATTTGCGGCCAACATTCGGCCTTAGGCTCAGGCTCGCCGCCGTTCTCGGCAATTGCGGTAGCCATTCATTCAGATTTGCCCTTGGAAAAGGCCGGCGGCTCGGTCCATGGCACGGGGCGATCGCGAGCTTGGCCTCGACCTTGGCGTTCTCCTTTTGCGTCATGTTGTCGGCGGCGACCAGCCGGCGTAGCGAGCGCATGATCTCTCCCGCGTCCAGCCGGCCTCCAGCATGCAATCGACGATTGCCCGAAAACCTCGTTCCATCGCCCCCTGACAATCGATCTCGCGATCGGGGTATTCGTCGGGTCGATTCGGCGGGTTTGTCATCCAGTGCCACTTTGTCCAGCTTGCGTTGTGATCCCGCATGCCATGCCAGCACCCAGTCGAATACATCCGGACCGCGCCCTATCAGTTGCGCGCCCTGAACAACCTCAATCGTCACGCCCAAAAAAGTGAGGAGAACAATCAGCTTTGCCTTGTGTTCCCTCCAGCCGAGAATTGCCGAGGCCGCCAAAACGGTAAATGCGACGGAGTGGATGAGCTTGCCATCATGCGTGAAGGTCACTCCCAAATCCTGCAGGAGCCACTCCGGAAGAAGGGCGAGCAGGAGAGCGCCGGCCAACGCGGCAAGGAAAGCAACCCTTGCCAGGATCGGATATGTGCCTGCGCGCAACAATATAGGTCAGCCCTTCATCCGAAGTCTGCAGAGGCGACCGCCAGTACGAAGCTGGTCCAGAGCTATGGCAGATTGTCAATTTCCAGCGGATCAGCGCATCGGCCGAACAGATGAAGGCTATTGAAGCTGCATCCAAAGGAGGCAGCGATGCTATTCCCTTGCGATCGGGGTCCTTACGGCCGGCTAGGAGCTCTGGTCAGAGGAAGCGCTCCCGTCGCACGGTGCTTGGCATAGAATCGGGGGCGGGGTCCGCAATCAGATGCGCCGCAAACGCAGCGCTCGTTGCCGCCCAGGGACATTTCGCCAATACGGTGGTTGGGTAAGGCTGGTCCGCCCTTGAGGCGCCAAATAGTTGATGCCGGCGGGCTTTTGGGAGGAAGTCATGATCCGTGTCACGCCTTCATTTCGTGTTTCGCGCCGCCGCGCATTGCAATTTGGCCTGGGAGCCACGCTCGCCACGACCGCCGGCTTGCCCCGGTTTCCCGCGCCTATGCGCAGGATGAGGTCAAGGACGAAGACATTTTCCGGTTCGCCCTCAATCTGGAATACATGGAAGCCGAATATTACCTGCGCGGCACTACCGGGAAAGGAATCGACGATTCCGACGCCGGCCCGAAAGCAGGGGATGCAGCACCTTCTGATCCCGTCGATCGTGCCGCGCCCTTCGAGCTCAAGGCCGAGCTCGCGAAAGAAATCAATCGTCCCCTCAAGGTCCTCGACGACGATCCCTACATTGTCGATCCGTTTGAGCGCCAATGTGTCCAACATCCAAGGTTTCGTCTAGATCGTCAAAGACATCTGCCGGTCTGGTTCAGCGCGGGTTACGTTCAAATTCGAAAGCCTCACCGCAAGCAAGCGCATCCCCTTGCTGACGGGAAACACCTGTTCGAGGAGCATGCCGGCGACGGCCGCGAGTTCAGCTTCGCCCCCAACGGCGCCGACGCTGTGCGGCTCCGTGTGATCTGCTGAAAATCGGCGAACTTGACCTTGAGCGTCACGGTCCGGCCCTGGATCGATCGCTCCTCGCGATAGCGCCGGACCCTGCCGACCAATGGCGCGAGTTCCTTGCGAGCACCTTCGAGGTCAAACAAAGCTCACGAAGGTGTCCTCGGCTCACGGATTTGCGTTCGCGGTCGGCCCGCACCGGACGTTCGTCGATGCCGCGCGCGATCCAGTAATAGTAGGGGCCCGCTTTCCCGAACCTTTCCTCGAGAAACGCCAGGCTCTGCGCAACGCAAGCAGGCTGTTGTATCGCCGTAGCATCAACCCGCTGAAGTCCTGCGGTGCTTTCTCAGCCGAGTGATCGCCGATTTGTCGACCGTAATCACCCCGCCGCAGTCAATCCGCACAGCGAGTTTGTTCGCTCCGCGATCTATGCGGGTGACGTCCCCAACAAGATCCACTCGGTCTCCGGCCCGGGCTTTGGGCGGCGGATCAATCGTATACGGATGGTCATATGATGGAATGCTCACTCTGGCGCGGCCGCTAGGGAGAATCGTGATGACGGTACTTGCCAGCGCAACCTCATCGCCGACCTCAAATTCCCGAGGCATGTTAACGTGCAGCATGGTCTTCCTCCCAATGCTTCCAAATTAATGCCTGGCAACCAGGTTGGTTGCTTGCAATCCGCTTCGTACGGTTCCTCACAATTCCAAGCTTGAATGTGCCTCCCTTGGCCCGGGATCGAAGTTGTATGCGTCAAGATTTGCACTGGAGGCTCGAGGCATCCGAGCACCCGGCAGCTGGTCTGGGTGCTTGCCATGTGGATGTCGTGCGCCTACGGCAGGTCATCGGTCTCATGCGTCGGGGTCATGAAGGCCAGCGACTCCATAATCCGGCAATGTTCAGCCATGCCCGAGGGCTTCCGTTCGCTCAGGCTCCCGGCGGGTCATTCCTACCGCCGTGAGATGTTCGGCTGCGGAGGAAAGAGCTCTCTCAGTCGTTGATTCCTGCAAGTTCACGGGAAGGAGCCCATCGAGAATAGTGTCCAGCAAGCCCGCTGGTTACTCGCTCCGGTCTTCGCAGTTTCGATCAGCAGGACTGGACCGTCGGGCTCAAGATGGCTCACTATGCCGGCATCCTTTACATTGAGGACGTCGAGCACGGCCGCTGGTCTCCTGGCGAGGTCGAGACCAAGCTGAAGAACATCGCGACGCACGACGGTTTGGAAGTCACCATAAGAACGCCGCAGGACCCCGGATCGGCTGGCCTAGCGGATGCGGCGACCAAGACAAAGCTGCTGGCAGGCTACGCCGTAAAAGTCGAGACCATCACCGGCGACAAGGCCACGCGGGCGAAACCGGCATCGGCCAAAGCGGAAGCCGGCAACGCAAAGCTCTTGCGAGGCCGGTGGAACGAGACATTCCTCGACGAGGTCTGCTCGTTTCCGAATGGACAGTTTGACGACCAGGTCGATGCCTTCGCCGATGCTCTGAACGAATGGCGCTTGGGTCGACCTTCACGCTCGACAATGTCTGACGGTTAGGCTGCTGACGTCAGTCAATGTGCTCGGGCAACTGCTTCAACTGGTCGGTGGTCATTTGCGTGATGGCATGCACGGTGCCGTCTTCGTCCCGCATGAAATCGAGCTGGCTCGCATATAGCGCGACGCGCTTTGAGCCAATGCCGAGGAACCCGCCAACATCGAAGACGACCTGGGCCTGGTCTCCGGTTCCATGGACGTGGTCTACGGTACTGATTTCCTCATCATCGCGACCGTAGATGGTCGCTCCTTCTAGCAACTCAGCGCGCAGTTCAGCCTTCGTAAGCCGTACGTGATTGGTGTGGTCCATCTGTGGGGTCTCCTCTCATTTGGTCTGAGGTAACCCCCGGCACGGCCAACCGTTCCGAACGATTATTCACAGGATAGGCCGTGGCGAACATCATTACGCTGTTTCGCGACAGCCTGACCAATCTCGCCTCTCGCATGGGGACGGAGCGAGACAAGGCGTCGAGCAGCTACTATGGCGTGCCGCTCCTAGATGACGCGTCGAGTTGGTCATGAAGGATCTGCGGCCGGTCCCGCCGGCCGGGACGCCGGTCGCGTATATCGCTTTCGTGGCGGGTTAGCCGCCGAGCGATATCCCAGAAAAGAGCGACGCCAGCGACGACCGCATGTGAGACTTGGCAACAGCGATGTCCCCTTCGAAACCGGAAAAATCGATCTCCATATGATCGAACGTGGACAGTGCCNGCTCTTCCATGTCAGCCAATGCCCGATCTGGGTCANCCGATTGCTCAGCAACCATTGATGCAATTGCCATGAGTGCGATGCGAAGCACCACAAGCTCCGTCGAATGATGGGCCAAGACATCCATACCAGTCTCCTTTTAAGGTCCGGAACGAATGCTCAAACGCCTATCCCCGCGTGATCGTTTCGAACAGCTTGTCTCGACCTATGAGCCGATGCTGCGGACCGCGTTTTTCGAGGCGATCGACGACATCCGCTCCAACATCGTTCTGCGCCGTGTGGTGGAGAGCTTGGAGCGCGGCGACGTCAAGGACGCCATTGCAGCCATGAACCTCGACGAGGCCGCGTTTCGGCCGCTGGAAGAAGCCATCCGGCAGGCCTACAACGGCGGCGGTGTCGCCACGGTCGAACAGATGCCGGCGCTGCGCGATCCGAGCGGCCTTCAGGTCGTTCTTCGTTGGGATGCGCGCAATCTTACGGCTGAGACCTGGTTGCGCGAGCACTCGGCGCAACTGGTCACCAACATTGTTGCTGATCAACAAGTTGCGATCCGTGCCGCTTTTTCTAAGGGCCTTGCCCGTGGCGCCAATCCAACGAGGGCCGCATTGGAGGTAGTAGGCCGCGTCAACAGGGTGATTGGCCGCGGAGGAGGTAGGGTGATCGGGCTCACCACAGTTCAGAGCGACTATGTTGCCCGAGCCCGCGATGAACTGCTTTCCGGCGAGCCCGACCAGTTGCGGGCCTATCTGAATCGGAAGCGACGCGACAAACGTTTCGACCGCACGATCACAGCTGCGATCCGAGATGGTAAACCAATCCCTACCAACCTGGTGGCGCGGATCATTGGCCGATATTCCGACAGCCTTTTGAAGCTCCGCGCCGACACGATTGGACTGCACGAGACGTTTGCCGCGCTTGGAGCTTCGAAAGACATCGCATTTCAGCAGGCGATGGCCAAGGGCGCGGTGAGGGCGGAAGCCATCACGAAGGGCTGGAAACACACGCCGCAGGATCATCCTCGCGTTCAGAGGGTGGTCGATGCCGATAATTCTCGCTTGGACCGGTTCATAGTCATCGTCTTCGTCCGCCATCGTCCCCCCCGTATCGGACAGCGGCGCTCTGAATTCACAACGATGCAACCACTGCCTTGTCTTCGCGTTTAGCCGCCTTCAAACCTGGTGAGCGACAAAGATGCCGGCGTTTATTCCGATTACAATTTACCTGAATGACAGATCGATGCTGATTGCGTCGATCCCCGATGCTGAGACGGCGCTTCAGCAACCATGGCCATTCATGGACAAGCCATCCCGACTTGAAGCAATTCGAATGATCGAGGAATGCCTGGCTGGACACTGCACCCAACAAGCCGCGTTCGACGCCTTCAAGGCGGCCGCAAGTGAACAGGGGCTTCTTAAGCGAAAGCCTCCAAGCATAGGCCTCAGGAAATTCGACGGGGTTGCCGAAGACCTGCTGTGAGGTGATGGATCGAATAATGGGAACGCTGGCCAGCATGTTTTTATTGCCGCAGGCGGAATTACGTTCTGTTCGCTCTGGCTAATATAAGCCGACCACCTAGAATCGAATGGGTGCGTAAAATTGTAAGTACCGGTGAAGGCCGGCTTGAGTTCATTCCGCCGATGATGCCAACCCTGGTCGCCAAGCCGCCCCAAGGCGATGACTGGATGCATGAAGCCAAATTCGACGGCTACCGCACCCAAATCATCATCGACGCCGGCAGTGCGCGGATCTTCACCCGCCGCGGACTCGACTGGACCTCCAAATACCGCGACCTAACTGCGGCGGCGCGAACGCTGGACGTCGAGAATGCCATCATCGACGGCGAAGTCGTCGTCTTGAATGAGGATGGCATTTCGGATTTTGCCGCCCTGCGGAAGGCGATCACGCGGCGCCAGCACGACCTCTACTTCGTCGCTTTCGATCTTCTACACCTCAACAGCCACGACCTTCGCGACATGGCACTGGAAGACCGGCGGGAAATTTTGGCCGGACTTATTGAACCCGGCGGCCGAATCCACTTCAGCGAGGCGCTGCCAGGCGAGGCGAACGCGATTTATCACCTCGTCGACACGGCCGGCCTGGAGGGGATGCTATCAAAGCGCGCGGGCTCTAAATACCGCAGCGGTCCGACTACCAATTGGCTGAAGACAAAGTCCTTCACCGAAAGCGAGTTTGAACTTCTCGGCGTCGAACGCGAGAGGGGCAAGCCGGCATTCGCCCTCATGGCCGAGCCCGGCACCCGCAAATACGTCGGCAGTGCCTTCGTCAGCGTCAATCGCGAGATGCGGGAGCGGCTTTGGAAACGAGTGCAGGAACACGCCGGGCCACCGCCCAAGGACATGCCAAAGCGGCCGGCAACGCAGTGGGTCAAGCCGGGGCTGATCGGCCGTGTCAAGCATCTACGCGGCGAGGACGACTTGCGGCACGCGTCCTTGCAGGATTTCCGGGAAGAGGGTTGAGCCCGCGCATCAATTGAGCGAGGTCGAGCAGCGCGACCTTGCGGACCGACACGGCTATTCGCGTTCAGGTGATGCATCGTGGGTCCAGGTCGCCCGGTTCAATGCGAAATGGTATGCTCTTCATATTTATCGGCAAGGGAGGTTCGTTATGCCTGTAACGGTTGGGGCGCACCATCTGACGTTGTTCACACACGACATGGATCGTTTCATTCGCTTCTATGTAGAAATCTTCGACGCGGAAACGAAGTTCGATCTGTCCGAGCCCGGTCCCGGTGGCGGCACTCTTCGTCACTCACTTATCGACGTTGGAGGTGGCTTTGCCCTTCATCCGTTCCAAATGTCAAAACCAACGGGGTATGAAGATGGATCGATGCAGATGGGGAAGAGAGGTCACATAGATCATCTCGCGCTGAAGGTAGACGATGAAGAACGCTTGCAGGAAGTCAGGCGACGTCTGGTGAAGGCAGGCGCTTCGGATGGGACCATTACAGATTTCGGCGCTGTCCGTCTTGTGACCTTCAAGGACCCCGATGGAATGGAGGGCGAGGTCGCACGGTGGACCGATAGCAAACGCGTGCTCGGCTTTGAAGAACGCAAGCAGGAGCTTTGGCNAGCTTGTCTCGACCTATGAGCCGATGCTGCGGACCGCGTTTTTCGAGGCGATCGACGACATCCGCTCCAACATCGTTCTGCGCCGTGTGGTGGAGCGCTTGGAGCGCGGCGACGTCAACGGACGATGCGCCAGCCGCCAAACAGCGTGCCTAGCGCCAGCATTGCCTGGCAGGTGATCACCACCCAGAAGGGCACGTAGAACTCGCCCCCGAGCATGCCCTGCGAGTAGAGCAGCACCGCGATGATGCCCATCGTTTTCTGCGCATCATTGCCGCCATGGCCGAGCGAATAGAGTGACGCCGACACGAATTGCAGGGTGCGGAAGGTGTTGTCGACCGCGAACGGCGTCTGGCGCACGAAAATCCAGGAGACGGTGAGTATCAGCACCAGAGCCAGCACGAAGCCGGTGAGCGGCGACAGCACGATGGCCGCGACCGTCTTCAGCAGCCCCGACCAGACGATGGCGACGCTTCCCGCCTTGGCGACAGCCCCGCCGACCAGCCCGCCGATCAGCGCATGCGAGCTCGACGAGGGTATGCCGTAGAGCCAGGTGATGATGTTCCAGGCGATTGCGCCGACGAGCGCCGCGAACACGACCTGCGGCGTCACGATGTCGGCGCTGACGATGCCCCTGCCGATTGTCTCGGCGACGTGGAGCCCGAAGAACAGGAAGGCGATGAAATTGAAGAAGGCCGCCCAGAAGACCGCATATTGCGGGCGCAGCACACGCGTCGAGACGATAGTGGCGATGGAGTTCGCAGCGTCATGCAGGCCGTTCAGGAAATCGAAGAACAAAGCGACGCCGATAAGGCCGACGAGAAGCGGAAAGGCGAGAGTGGGGTCCATCCGCTCAAACGTTCTCGATCACGATGCCGCTGATCTCGTTGGCGACGTCTTCGAAGCGGTCGACCACCTTTTCCAGCTGGCCATAGAGCTCGCTGCCGACGATCCACGCCATGGCGTCGGTCCTGCCGTGCCGCTGGAACAGTTCCTTCAGGCCTGCGTCGTGCAGCCCGTCGGCGCGCTCCTCGACCTTGGTGATCTCCTCGGCAAGGGCGCCGAGCCGTGTGACGTTGGCGCCGACTTTTTCCAGCAGCGGGATCGCCTCGGCGGTCAGATGCGCGGCCTCGACGATGACGGCGCCCATCTCGCGCATACGCGGCTCGAAGCTCGTTTGCTCGAACAGCCTCACCATCTTGACCACCTTGTGCATCATGTCGATGGCGTCATCCATCGACTGGATCAGGTCCTTGATGTCGCCACGGTCAAAAGGGGTGATGAAGCTCTGCGCACGGCGAGCAGCACCTCGCGGGTGACCACGTCGGCCTGGTCCTCGAGCTCGACGATCGCACGGCAATGGCGCTCGACGCCCTCGCCGCCATCGAGCAGCTTCTGCAGCGCCTCAGCGCCGGCGACCAGGATGCGGGAATGGCGCTCGAAGAGGTCGAAGAACTTGTCCTCGCGGGGCAGAAGCGCACGAAACCAATTGAGCATGTTTTATCCTGTAGCGTTCAGAAATGAGCCAGTTCAGGCGCTATAGATTCCAGTAGGGCAGCCAACTCCGGTTCATCGACCAGGAGTGCTGCTTGATCCGGCTTAAGCCAGGCCCGTCTTCGATACTTCTGCTCCTTCCATTCATCCAGCTCCTGCTGCACGTGAAGCGGGTATACTTCAACGGTTACCGGGACAAACGTGTCCTTCAATCGTTTCCAATAATGGAAGCTGCCAACGGATTGCTCATGCAAAGTGCCCACTACTCCGGCCTCCTCACCCGCCTCTTGAGCTGCAGCCTCGCAGTCTCGTCGAGCCTTCATCGGCCACCCCTTGGGCAAGATGAAGCGGCCCGTTTGCCGAGACGTTAGCAGCAAGATTTCAGTATCTCCGTTTGCAGCGCGGCGATAAGGCAAAGCGGCAACCTGTGCGATGGGCTTACCACGGCGCGCTCGCTTCCCCAGCTTCTTTTTCTTCAAAGGCCTGGCCATCCATTTCGCAAGATATTAGCCCGTATGTCGGTAGCTGGCTAAATTTTTTGCGAAAGCCAAAGGATCTTCGTTGAGTCAATAGTGCTGCTTGCTGTGAATGTCAGCTATCAGGCAGCAAACATCCTCATGAAGGGCAGCTCAGGGTCAGAGGTGTCGGTTCAGGGAACGGTTACTTGCGCCACCAACGTGCCCGCCCGTTTCGGCCACTATGTCTAGGAACAGATCATGGAAGCCGGCTCGGAATACGACATCGTCCCCTTCGGGACCGAGGCGTTGCATGTCCTGCGCGCCGAGCGCGGCTTCGTAGCGGTCGGACAGGACACTGACGGGACGGTCACTCCCATGGACCTTGGCATGGGCTGGATCGTGTCGAAGAAGAAAAGCGACTTCATCGGCAAACGCGGATTCTCCGCTCCGGAGGTGGCACGCGAGGGTTGCAAGCAGCTGGTGGGGCTTCTGACCGAAAAGCCCAACTACGTGATCCCGTTCGGCTCGCATCTGGTCGAGAATGCCACCCAGAAGCCGCCAGTCAAAACGGTTGGCTGGGTCTGCTCGACCTATTGGTCCGAAACGCTGGGGCGCTCGATCGCACTCGCGTTGGTGGAGAACGGCCGCGCGCGCATCGGCCAGTCCTCGACCGTCCGCAACATCAACGGCGATGTGGAAAGGTAACCTTCACGCAGCCGTGCTTCTTCGATCCAAAAGGAGAACGTTCAAATGCTTAGTCGTGTCGGATTCGAGCCCGTTGCACGCTCGCTAATTTCGGCAAAGGCGCCCGTACGCGGCGTGGCAAGCCTGGACCAGGTTGACCAATTCGGTGCGATCAACCTGCGCCTACCCGATGCAACCCTGCCTGCCAAAGCGACGAAGGAGTACGGATTGCTGCTGCCCGCAAGCCCCAACACCTTCACTCAACAAGGCGACGTGACGGTGCTATGGCTGGGCCCAGACGAGTGGATGATCCACGCGCCTCTCAAAAAAACCCACGACCTCAAGCAGGGACTGGAGGCGAAGCTGGGGGGCCGGCACGCTGCGGTGACAGATGTTTCGGACAACTCTGTAGCCATGGAACTCGGCGGCCAATCCGCCCGGCGCATTCTTGAGAAGGGATGCCCGCTCGACCTCCACCCGCGCGCGTTCGGCGCCGGCCAATGCGCTCAGAGCCATTTTCTCCAGGCGGTGATCCTGCTCGCTCAGATCGAAAGCGATCGTTTCCTGCTTCGGGTGCGCCGATCGATGAGCGAGTACCTTTGGGATGCCCTCGCCGACGCCATCCTGAAAGAAGGTCGGAACTGAATCTTCCAAGCGGCCCTGCGCTATCGCTGTGGGGATGAACGCCATGCTACATGTGCACTGCTGGTCGACGGCGGTGCGCCGCGCAACAACATTTATGATATGTGCTTCGAAAGTCGCATAAAAGGGCAGTCTGGAACTGGCCTCTCGCGAGGGCCATCGACCGATCGCATCAGGCCGTATCTAAGGCCACAAGAAAAACCGGCGGTTTGCAATCCTTGCTGCGACTGCGCTGAGTCAAGCTCTGATCGGGCGCGTTGCCCGACCGTTGTGCGGGAGGGACTCTATGGCCCAGCAGGAGCAGGTGCAGCTGGAGGGCAGCGCCGCGGACTTAACGAGCGCTACTGTTATGACAGCAGGAACGAAGAAGCAGTCCTCATTGGCCGATGCATGCTATGCACGCCCAGCATGGTGCGGACATAGGCGAACTCCGGCGAAGAGTTTGACAGCGGAGATCAGCGCAAGATGTCCGACAGGCTCTCGGGCTTCTTCTCGCCAAGCGACAGATCAAGGCCCGACAGAAGGTCGATGAGATGACTTCGCATCAGGTCGGACGCGTTTTTTGCGTCGTGCTTTTCGATTGCATCGACGAGAGCGCGATGGGCGTGGCTTTCGCAGGTAGTGTCGCGGCGGTGCCAGTAGAGCGCGATGATCAGCGACGACCGCGACAACAGGTCTTTGACGAAGCCGGTCAGGATCGAATGGCCGGCGATTTCGGCGATGCCGACATGGAATTTTGCCGACAGCATTATGGCGTCGCTGTCGCGGCCGGCATGCAGGGCCTCGTGCTCTTTTTCGAGATGAAGCCGCAGTTGCGCGATCTCGGCCGGCTTTGCCACGTCGGCGGCAAGCGCCGCTACCTTGGGCTCGATCAGCGCCCGCGCTTCGAACACCTCGCGCGCTTCCTGCTTGGTCGGCTGGGCGACGAACGCGCCGCGGTTCGGCTCGAGCCGGGCCAAGCGGTCATGCGACAGCGCCTGCAGCGCCGCGCGTATCACCGCGCGGCTCACCGAATAGATCGAGGCGAGTTCGTCCTCGGGTAGTTTTGTGCCCGGTGCGAGGCGGTGGCTGACGATGGCGTCGCGCAGGCCGGCATAGACCGGAAACCAGCGCATCGCCGGCTTGTCGTCCCGTGTCTTTGGTCGAAGCAGGTCCATCGTCTCATTGTCCCGGCGGCCGGATGGCATAGCGGCGCGAGCACCGCGTTTCAGGCCGGACATCGAACATCCTGTGCGGGAATGTCAACAAATTTGCACGCATCAGGGTGCACGGCCGGAGGGCGAGAAGGGCGCAAAGATTCCGGCGAAGGATTTTTCGAGTGGAAGCTGGTAGCCGCCGCGCTTCGAGGTCGACAGGCCAAGGCCGACGAGGCTCTCGCAGAGTTTTACCGCGCAGGCGACGCCGTCGAGCACGGGAAGGCCATGTTCGCGGCTGAGCGCGGCGGCGAGATCGGCCATGCCGGCGCATCCCAGCACAATCGCTTCGGCCCGGTCGTCGCGGATGGCGCACTCGATCTCCTCAGAAATTCGATGGCGGGCGTTGGAGCCGGGCACTTCGAGCTCCAGAACGGGAACGTCGCTTGCCCGCACCCTGGCGCAGCGGCTGGCGAGGCCGTAGCGCACCAGATTGTGCTCGATCGCCGGCACCGAACGCGACAGCGTCGTCACCACGCTGAACTTGCCGGCAATCAGGCTCGCCATGTGAAACGCCGCTTCGCCGATGCCGACCACCGGCATCTCGCCGACGCAGCGTACTGCGTCGAGGCCGGTGTCGTCGAAGCAGGCGATGACACAGGCGCTCGCCGCCGGATGTCTCTGGATCTCGCCGATCATTCCCGGGATGGCGAAGACCTCGTCGAAATAGCCTTCGACGCTCGGCGGCCCGTCCTTCGGATTGACGGCGATGATCCTGGTGCCGGCCGAAGCCGCGCCGCGCGCCGCCTCGCCAATCTTTTCGGTCATAGACGCGGTGGTGTTGGGATTGACGACGAGTATGTCCATTTGCGCTTTCATATTTCGCCGCCGAGATAGAGTTTCTTGACCCGGTCGTCGCCAAGCAGCTCAGCCGAATGTCCGGCCAGCGCGATCTTTCCGGTCGTCAGTGCGTAGGCGCGCTGCGAAATGCGCAGCGCCATGCGCGAATTCTGCTCGACCAAGAGAACGCTGACCTTTTCGTCGCGATTGATCGCCACGATGGAGCGGGCGATGTCCTGGACGAGCTTCGGCGCGACGCCGAGCGAGGGTTCATCGAGCAGCAGAAGCTTCGGTTTGGCCATCAGCGCCCGCCCGATCACCAGCATCTGCTGTTCGCCGCCGCTCATCGTGCCCGCCGTCTGGGAATAGCGTTCCTTCAGGCGCGGAAAGCGCCCGAGCACCATGTCCAGCGTGCTGGCGATCTCGGACTTGTCGGTGCGGGTGAAGGCGCCCATCATCAGATTGTCGCGCACTGTCATGTAGGAAAAGACGCGCCGACCCTCCGGCACCATGGCGATGCCCATCCTGACCAGCTCGTTCGGGCGCGTTCCGTCGATGCGGTGGCCCCGGAAATGAATCTCGCCGCTGCGGACTTTCTTCAGGCCGGTGATGGCGCGCAGGATCGAGGATTTGCCCGCGCCGTTCGCGCCGATCAGCGCGACGGTCTCGCCCTCGTTGACGTTGAGCGACACGCCCTTCAGTGCATAGACATGATCGTAGTAGAGTTCGACATCGGAGACTTTCAGCAGTTCGCTCATGGCTAAAATCC
Source organism: Mesorhizobium sp. WSM2561 (assembly GCF_000513915.1). Lineage (NCBI taxonomy): Bacteria > Pseudomonadati > Pseudomonadota > Alphaproteobacteria > Hyphomicrobiales > Phyllobacteriaceae > Mesorhizobium > Mesorhizobium sp. WSM2561. The sequence goes on along the minus strand of NZ_AZUX01000038.1, from coordinate 23,164 downwards.
GATCGTCTCATCTTCGGCGCCGAGATAGGCCTCGATGACCTTTTCGTTCTCCTGGATTTCCTTCGGCGTTCCCTCGGCGATTTTCACACCGAAGTTCAGGACGACGATGCGGTCGGAAATGTTCATGACGGCGGGCATATCGTGCTCGACCAGCAGGACAGTCACGCCGCGCTTCCGCACGCCGCGCACCATCTCCACCGCGCGCACGGTTTCGTCATGGTTCATGCCGGCGAAGGGCTCGTCGAGCAGAAGCACGGTCGGGTTGGTGGCGAGCCCGATGGCAATCCCGAGCGCGCGCAGATGGCCGTGCGGCAGAGTGCTGGCGATCTCATGCCGTTGCGCGCCGAGATCGAGGAAGTCGATGATCGCGTCGGCCGAGCGGCCGAATTCATCCTCGTCGCGCCGTGCGGTATTCGTGCCGAGATAGAAGCCGGCAAGGCTGGCATTAGAACGCAGGTGATGCGCGATGATGACATTGTCGCGCACCGTCATGCCCTTGAAGATCGTCGTCTCCTGGAACGTGCGCACCACGCCCTTCCGGGCGACGATATGCGGCGCCAGGCCTGAAATCCGCTCTCCCCGGAACAGCACTTCGCCCGAGGTCGGATTGAGGAAAGAGGAAATCAGCTTGAACAGCGTCGACTTGCCGGCGCCGTTGGGGCCGATGACGGAGAGGATTTCGCGTTCGCGGACCGCGAAGGAAACATTGTTGACCGCGACCAGCCCGCCGAAGCGTTTGGTCACGGCCTTGATCTGGAGAAGCTCAGTCATGGTCCTAGCCCTGCTTCTTGCCGAACAGCCTGAGGCTGAGCAGGCCGTTGGGAAGGAACAGCATCAGCGCGATCAGCACCGAAGAGAAGATCAGCAACTGGAACTCGCCGGTCTCGAACAGGAAATCCCAGCCGAAATAGAGCACGAAGGTGCCGATCATCGGCCCGAAGACGTGGCCGAGCCCGCCGAGGAAGCAGTTCAGCATGAAGTTCACCGAGTCGGTGACGGTGAAGCTCGACGGATAGATCGACTGCGAGATGGCGACGAACATCGCACCGCCGAGACCGCCGAGGAATGAGGAGATGGCGTAGGCGATAACGCGCAGATAGGCGATGTTGACGCCGATCGAGGAGGCCAGTTCCTCGTTCTGCTGCAACGACTGGCAGAGTTTGCCGATGCGCGAATGGACTAGGCGGTAGAGTGCCGCAAAGCACAGCACCATCAGCACAACCGACACCAGATAGAAGGCGGGACGCGGATTGGCGAGCGTCGCGAAATCTGGAAGGATTGTCAGCCCGAAGATCGAGATGCCGCCGGGGAGCGGAATGCTGACCATGCCCTTGGCTCCGTTGGTGATCGGCAGCGCCAGCGCGAGCAGCCGCGCCACTTCGGTCAAAACCAGCGTGACCATGGCGAAATAGACGCCGCGAAGCCTGAGGATGGGCAGTCCGATCAGCACGCTTGCAGCGGCGCAGAATAGCCCGGCCAGCGGCAGTGTCAGCCAGAACGACACACCGTACTGAACGACAAGAATGGCCGAAACATAGCCGCCCATAAGCGCGAAGGCGCCCTGGCCGATATTGATGCGGCCGATGTAGAAAGTCACCCACACCCCGGCGCTGGCTATGCTGAGCAGCGCGACCGAGGTCAGCGTGTAGTAGAGGTCGAGCCGACCGGTCGCCTCGATCAGCCAGGGCACGCCGACGAGTACGACCAGCAGGAAGACAGCGACGGCGAGGATGTTGCGTGTACGCTTCATGTCCATCATCCCCACGGCTTGCCCATGAGCCCGTTCGGGCGGATGCTCAGAAACACCATGAGCGCGGCGAAGATGACGAGATACGTGACGTCGCCATATTGGCGTAGCACCGTCAGGCAGACCGATTCCATCATGCCGAGGATGAAGCCGCCGGCGATCGCTCCGCTGACCACGCCGGCCCCGCCGATCATCACCATCAAGAACGCCTTGATCGAGATCGGCCCGCCGATGCCCGAATTGACGCCGGTGATGGCGACAAGCAGCCCGCCGACTATGCCGGCAAGCATGGCACCGAGCGCAAAGCCGATCATCGAATAGCGGTCGACCTCGACGCCCATCAGCTGCGCCGCGACCCGGTCCTGCGCCAGCGCCCTCATGGCGCGTCCCGGCTTGCTGTACTGCATGAAAAGCACGAAGGATGCGATGAACAGTATGGCGAGAGCGCCGACCAGCAGCCGGTCGTAAGGCATTATGAGGCTGTCGGAGACGAAGACGCCGTTGACGATCTTCGGCACGCCGCGCTGCTTTTCACCGAACAGGAGGAGGATCACGGCGTCGAGGAAGAATGCGACCGCCGCCGCGAGAAGCATCGTACTTTCCTCCCGCACACTTCGCTTAATCACCGTCCTGAAAAGGAATTTCTCGACAAGCGCTCCAATGACCAGCAGCGTGATCCCGGACGCGACGAGCGCGACGACGAAAGGCATGCCGAGCTGGCCATAGACGGTGTAGGTGACGAAGCCGCCGAGAACGTACATCTGCCCATGGGCAAAGTTAAGCACGTTCATCAGCGCGAAGATTAGGGTCAGACCGAGCGCGATCAAGGCGTATTGCGCGCCAAGATAAAGCCCGTTGGCGATGACTTGTTCCATCAGGATGGTTCCGGCCGTTCAGAGGCTGAAGACGAATGCTCGAGCCTCTGCGGCAATCCGCTTCGGTGCAGTTGCGTCAATCGACTTGAGCGACGAAGAGCGTCTCGAACTTGCCGTCGCGGTATTCCGTGACCACCATCGGGACCGAAAGCTGGCGCTTCTGGCCAAACGACGTCATTCCGACATAGGTCAGCTTGGCATCGTCCTTCAGATAGGGATTGGGCGCCGAGAAAGTGTCGATCGTCTTCTTGAACTCCTCGACATTGTCGATCGCGGCCGGGTTCGCCTTTAGCGTCTCGATGATGTATTCCAGCGCATAGACCTTGGTGTTGGACTCGTCATTGTATTCGCCGAACATTTTCGTATAGCGTTCGACGAACTCCTTCATCGTGTCGGACGCGATTTCGGGCGTCGATGCGCCGCCGACCGAGATGAAGCCGTTGGCCAACTCGCCCGCGCCCTCTTCCAGCACCTTGGCATCCTGCGCCGTTTCGGTGGAGATCAGGCCTTCGTAGCCGAGCTCGCGCGCGGCGCGGATCAGCAGCGGCGCATTCCCGGGCGCGACACCCGAAAGCACCAGCAGGTCCGGTTTTTGCAAAACGATCGGCGTCAGTACCGGCGTGAAATCGCGAGTATCGTTTTGGTAGACATCCGTGGCAGCCACAACCTCGAGCCCGAGCGCCTTTGCCGCGGCAACACCGCCATCCCGCTGGCTCAGCGGATCGGATTCGTTGGCGGCGACAAAGGCAACTTTTTTCACGCCCCTGTTTTCCATGAGATATTTGTAGATCGCCGGAGCCGACTGGTAGTTGGCGATCATGCCGAGCACGGCGTTGGACGCCGGCGGGGTGTAGAGTTCCTTCGGGAATGCGTAGGGAAAATAGATGATGCCCTTGGATTCTGCCACGGGACGCACCGCCGCCGCGCCGTCGTCGACATTCGGACCGACGACATAGTGGATGCCCTCCTGGGCCATCTTCTCCATGCCGGCGATCGCCCGCTTCGGGTCCTTCTGGTCGTCGAAGGTGACGATTTTGATGTCATAGGTCTCGTCCCCAATCTTCACACCGCCGGTTTCGTTGATCCAGGTGGCGCGTGTCTGCATCGAGCGGACGTTGGATGTGCCCCACGCAGCGGCCGCGCCACTCGTCACGCCGACAAAGCCGATCTTGAGTTCCTTGTTGGCGGCGTGCACCGTGATTGTGCCGCCGGCCATAATTGCCAGCGCGGAGACGGCGCCGAGCGCGGCGAATGTGATTATTGAACGTCTGTTGATCATTGTTCTTTCCCCTTTGGAGGCCGCGCATTGTTGCGACAGAACTCGACCGATACGCGGACTTTTGTGAGTGAAGGCTCAAATCCATCACATGTCAACCAAACGTTCTCAGATTGTTGACAATCTTGTGAGCGGTCGTAGATGAAGAACGTAGGACCGATCGCGGTTCGGTGCTTTGCTCGAGAGATCGGGTACAGCGATGGGCTGCTTGAGTAAGCCTGCGGTTACCTTTCGGATGCCCTGAGGCTCCGCGCCGCCTCATCGAGTGCCAGCGGATCGTCACCGAGGCGATCGATAAGGTCTTGAGCTTGGTCGCCGGTTATACCTGTTCTCATCGCCAGCGCTTCCGCTGCCTCAACATCCGATTGACCAGCGGCGCGCTTGCCTTGCTTCTCTCGGCTTTGGGCCTGCGCGGGAGCTGGTACGTCGGCGCCGGACATTGCCGGTGGACGAGCACCAAGCGAGCGGTCTTCCTTCTCGATTTCCAAGGTCGCCTGATTCCAATGACGCTCGTGCAGACCGTGCGTCTGGCCTTCTCGTTCCCAGATCTCATATGCGCGGCGCCGAATGCGTTCCTGTTTGTCGTCTGACATGAACGTTCCTCCTTGTGGGTTCTCACCCAACGCGAAGGAGCGTCGGAACGATCCGACCCTAGACGCCTATTTCGGAGAAAAGAGAGACCCGGAAGGCTAGCTTCCGGAAGACCGTGCCTGCCGCGTTTGCGATGCCGCGATGCGTGAGGTGGCCTGGAGAAAATCCTCGTGCGCTGCTCGGGAGCAAACACCACGAAGGAACGTGACAGGCTCTGCGATCGTTGAAGACCTTTGATCGAGCCATATCATGCCATCGACCTCGATACGAAAAATGGCATACGATCCCGACAGCAGAATCCTCTCGGTGTGGTTCGTCGCCAGCGGCAAATGGTACGAGTTTGAGGACGTGCCGCCGGAGACCTTCGCCGCGTTCGAAGCCGCCTTTGCCAAGGGCCGCTTCTTCAACGAACACATCCGCAATCACTTCCGCTACCGTCTGGTTGGACCCGCGGTCGACTGAGCAGCATCAGCGGACGATCTCTCTTTTGGCAGGGATGCGGCTCATTCGTCGCGGCCGCCAGCCTTTGCGAGGGCAAGGTCGGACATCGGAACGAAAGGCGGATTCGCGAATTCTATTGCTAGATAATCGGAATCGTCGTCCATGAGGCTCGCGACCCTCCACCTTGAAACTGCGAGATACGGCGATGTATATCGCGCCGAAAGGCTCGCGCGGCTGAGGCAGCAAATGATCCGGCACATCAAGCGTACTGACGCCTCGGCTCAAAAAGTCGAGCAAGCGCTGGCTAGTTTGGCCGAAGCAAACGCACCCATGCACCGGCTCGCGCGGCATCAGTAGGGCCGCGCTCATGCGCGCCCCGCATCGGCACGATGTGCGGCGGTTGCTGCATGTGGCGTCCTCTCCACATCCGTTTCGCGATGCCTGTCCTTTACCCCCCTTGGGGCGCGGGCTTCATTCGTCCATGGTGGCTAAGACCAGAACGGCCCGAGGACGAACACGGCCATTAGCGCAACAAAAAGCAAAGCGGCGATCACGGCGCCCCACATGAGCACCCTTCCGGTGCCGCGTTTCTCTTCCTCGCGAGATAAGTCTCTCAACATCGCGCGAATCCTTTTGTGAAGTTCGATGACTTAGCAACGTGTTCTTGTCGACGCCGGTTCCCCCACGCGATCCCTCCTACCAACGCGCGGCAAAGGTCCGGCTCGCCGCCACAACCTTGCTTGATTTCGATGGCCTCATGCTCGGACTTGGCTCGGCACTCAAATGCCAAGCGCGACGGATAAGCAATTCGGGAAAAAGTTCTCCAGTTATTTTGCCGGTTTGGCAGAGTTCAACGACGTTCTAAATGCAGCCGGCTTTTTGATGTCGGGCGGCGACCACGAAACTGAGATCGCCATTCTCAAAGGGCGATGCGGCGCGCCAAAAACCTAATATCGGTGGCTTCGGCTCTTGGCGTTCCGTTGGCGTTCATCGGGTTAGCCGGTTGACAGTCTCGATGATGGCTTTAGCAAGGGCTTCGCCCTCATGGATGGGCTCCGGGCCGTAGAGCAGCACAACGGCTTCCTCGCTTGGCAGCACGCCGGCGGGGCAGGTCTGTTCAATAGCCATGCGAACCAGCTTGAGGGCGGCCCAGGCGTTGCGGATGTTCTCTTGGCCGTCCATGCTTTCTCGCTGAGATGGGGCGGCCCAGCAGTCAGTTGGAGTTTGGGTGGTGACCGCTGGGCCTAACCGGGCGGGGCGTCTTGCGGGACGGTCGCCGGCTACTTCTACCATAAGCAGATACATGCAACATTACTAATTTAGTAAAATGGTCACGTTCCGTTCCTCTGGCTGTCAAATCGGATGAGCCTAAGAGTCAATTTGGTGCCTAAAAGAGTGAATGCCGGCGGCCGGCTTAAGTTCATTCCTCCGATGATGCCTACCTTGGTCGCCAAGCCGCCCAAGGCGATGACTGGATGCATGAAGCCAAATTCGACGGCTACCGCTCGCAAATTATCATCGAGGACGGTGGCGTTCGCATTTTCACTCGGAGAGGCCTTGATTGGACTGCCAAGTACCGCGATCTCGCCGAGGCAGCCAAAGGTCTCAACGTACAGAACGCCATCATCGATGGCGAAATTATCGTCTCGAATGAGGATGGCATTCCGGATTTGCCGCCCTGCGGAAGGCGATCACGCGGCGCCAGCACGACCTCTACTTCGTCGCTTTCGATCTTCTACACCTCAACAGCCATGACCTTCGCGACATGGCACTGGAAGACCGGCGGGATATTTTGGCCGGACTTATTGAACCCGGCAGCCGAATCCAATTCAGCGAGGCGCTGCCAGGCGAGGCGAACGCGATTTATCACCTCGTCGACACGGCCGGCCTCGAGGGAATGCTATCAAAGCGCGCGGGCTCTAAATACCGCAGCGGTCCGACTACCAATTGGCTGAAGACAAAATCTTTCACCGAAAGCGAGTTTGAACTTCTTGGCGTCGAACGCGAGCGGGGCAAGCCAGCGTTTGCACTCATGGCGGAACCGGGCACTCGCAAATATGTCGGCAGTGCGTTCGTGAGCGTCAATCGCGAGATGCGGGAACGGCTGTGGAAGCGTGTCCAGGAACATGCCGGGCCACCGCCCAAGGACATGCCAAAGCGGCCGGCAACTCAGTGGGTCAAGCCGGGCATCATGGCCCGCGTGAAGCACCTGAGAGGCGAGGAAGACCTAAGGCACGCCTCGCTGCAGGATTTCTGGGACGAAGGAACTTAATACGTTCCGCCGGCTTGTGACGGAATGAGCACCCGCGGTACGGACTTCTTGCACAATGTGAAGCCCGCGCAAGCTTCCACACTGAGGGGCCCTTTTACGGGGCTAAGTCTGATCGATCCGGTGCTGGGCCTGTAGTACCCCACTGCACCCAAGGAGCAGTCTTTCCGGTTACGTCGATAACGGATTGCAACAGCGCCTCGTTCAATGTCCGCAATGTCCTGTAGTGGTCGCTGCGAGGCGATATGAGCGGCCGAGTGATGCTTTTGTGGAGCTTTTCAGCGTCCGCGAGAAAGCGTGCGATTTCGGCTTCTGAAAGCTGTTTGGAAAGTTTGTGTCTGGCCATTTTTGCGATCTCCGTTTGAGGATCGCCGCAACGGGGGTATGAGGACCATATTCCTATTGGCTCAGCAAGGGGCGGCCAAGGCTAGTTCTCTGCCTCAAGCGATTTTCGCGCCAACTGAGCGCAGCGCGCATCTTATCCACGCAGCGACGCGAATGGCATCTGGCGGAGGGGGTGCCCTGGCCGCTACCTCCGTCTTCCGGCCAATTCGTGCGGCTCGCTGCTCCCGGCAGCGGGCCGCTTCTTTCGCGCACGAGGCTGACATCAGCGGCAAGTCGTCTGCTACTTTTTCTTTGTCGCCAATCTGGTCCGGTCTGGACACATATGACGCGACGCTAATTTAATGCCAATGGCACGTTTTCTGTTGAGCCTCGTTTCGGTTTTATTTTGCAGCACGCTTCTCCAAGCGCAAGCGTGGCAGCTTTTCGGCGTCAGGCAGTTTGGCTTCATATTCGATGTTCCCCCTGGCTTTGTCCTGACGCAGCGTTCGGACCAGGGCGCGGAATTTCGGGGCGAAAACGATGCCCTTCTTACCGTGTGGGGCGCAAGGCTCGGCGAGCACAGTTTTCGCGCCGAGATCGAGCACCGCATGGTCGAGGATGAAAAGGAGGGCTGGAAACTGACGTATAGGCGCGTCACGCCGAGATGGGCCAGCTACTCGGGTATCAAGAACGAACAGATCCGGTATGTCCGCGCCATTGCGGTCTGCAACGACCGTGCCGCGCTCTTTGTCATAAATTACAGCAGCGATGAAAAAATCCCGTACGATCCGATTGTGGTGCGAATGGTGCGATCCCTAAAGGCGGAAGGTTGCTGAGAACCGTTAAACAGTCCATCCATCTCAAACCCGTCATGGCGCTTTCCGCCGTTGCTTCGAAGACGGATCGTCAGCCGGTCCAACGCCATCCTTCTTCACAATCATTCCTGACTACGAAGGCCAGCAGCGGGCAGCGCAATCGCGATTGGAAGCCAACTTACGAAGGAGGGGCTGTGAGGGTGGCCGGCGCCGCTTGTGGGGGGCGTTGGGGTAGATTGCCTGTAGGGCGCCGGCCAGGCGGATTGGGGTCCGCCGCACAAACAAGCTAACAGAGGTTGGGGGCGGGCGGAGGTACGCGATCACGGAAGTCATAAGCGGGTTTAATCCACCATGTCCCGTAGCGGCTTTTTTCGCTTTGGCGGACTGTACTTCTCGACCAGCCTAATCTTCCCCATGTCGACCGTCACCAGCGGTCCGAGATCGACGGTCACCCTGCCGCCTTCCTCGTCCATGCGCGTGACCTCGCCGGTAAGCTCGATCTGCTGCCCCTTCTTGACCGTGGTATGATCGATGATCGAATGCGGGAATCCATAGCTCGGGATGGAAACGCTAACGCGGTCCTCCGTGACCCGTCTGCGGACGGTGACCGTGATCGCCACCAGATCTCCAATCCCCATTCCCCACACCATTCCATGAGTCTGGAGCGGCCGGCACCTTAGTAAAGTGATAGCTAATATAGGTGACCGCTTCATCCAATCGATGGACGAAGCCCATCAAGGGCCGGTGCTATTTTGGATGGATGTCGCGACCTTGCTTATCCCCGAGCCAGCTTGCCATCGCTATGCTCGCGATCAGCGTCAGCTATGCCGAAGCCGCGGACCGTAAGGTCGAAACCGCGGCGCCCGGTACGTACGCCAATTCGAAGAACCTGGTCAAGCTCACTCTTCGAAGTCCTCGGTGACAAGTGTTTTCTCGTCAAAGGTTCGATGATCTATGGCGATATCGCCGATCTCTCCCAGATAGCCACTTTGAGCCGGTAACCGAAGCAACAGCAACAACGGCACTAGACGCTAATCTTCCGCTGCCTTACCCCGGCGCCTACATCGGGATGACATTCCCCCGCTCAGAATATCTACCAAGACGATCCTCGACGCCATTGTGCATTACGACGCCGGTTTAGCTGACGATCCTCGTCACGGCCCACTAGCCGTTCGACCGTTGGTAGTGTCTCAGTTTGAAATTCAACGCGGAAGATTTGCATTTCGCACTCCGGCCCGACTCTCCTATATGCAAAGCGGAAAGCATGTGGAGCAGCGCCGTGATTGTCACCGGCGATCTGATCGGCACGAATTTCGTCGAACCGGTTTTCCAGTTCGACGCTCTTGCGGGCGAGACGCGACTTGGCGGTTTTGAGATCTTTTGTGCGCAAGGATCGGACCACGAGTTGTCGCCCGTATATAGGGGCAATGTCCGTAGGAACCCAAATTCGACAGTAAAAAGTGCCGCTGCGCGTCATCATCCGTTCGGGCAGTGTCGCCCTCCGATTCGAGCCCCGACTATAACAGTCACTGTTACAACTGGGCCGAACTGGAAAAGCGAATCAGAACCTGAATGAAATCAGGTACTTACAAGATGATGGTGCCCAGAAGAGGACTCGAACCTCCACTCCTTGCGGAACACGGACCTGAACCGTGCGCGTCTACCAATTCCGCCATCTGGGCTGGTGCGGGCTCTTTAGGCGGGCAAAGGGTGAGTGTCAACGCGCTTTTTTGAAAGCTGCCCCGCCGGCTCAGCCGGCCAGCACTTCCTTGGATGCCACCGTCGAATCGGCGTTGAGCCTGTAGATGACCGGCACGCCGGTGCCGAGCTCGAGTCTGACGATCTCCTCGCCCGACTTGCCGTCCAGCGCCATGATCAGCGCGCGCAGCGAATTGCCGTGCGCCGCCACCAGCACTGTGCCGCCGCGCAGCACATGCGGCTGCAGGTCGTGCAGATAATAGGGCCAGACGCGCGCGCCGGTGTCCTTCAGGCTTTCGCCGCCGGGCGGCGGCACGTCGTAGGAGCGGCGCCAGACATGCACCTGCTCCTCGCCCCATTTCTTGCGCGCGTCGTCCTTGTTGAGGCCGGAGAGGTCGCCATAGTCGCGCTCGTTCAGCGCCTGGTCGCGAATAGTCTCGAGATCGCTCTGGCCGACGGCGTCGAGAATGTGCTGGCAGGTCTTCTGCGCCCGGATCAGCGACGAGGTGAAGGCGATGTCGAATTTCATGCCGCGCGCCTTCAGCTTGGCGCCCGCCTCCCTGGCCTCGGCGTGGCCCAATTCGGTCAGGTCGACGTCGCGCCAGCCGGTGAAAAGGTTCTTCAGGTTCCATTCGCTCTGGCCATGGCGCACGAGCACGAGAGTTCCCGACATTTTTGCTCCTTCAGTTTGGTGGATGAGATCGTCTCAGGCGAGTCCGAGCACGTCGCGCATCGAATACAGGCCCGGCTTCCTGCCGCGCGCCCACAGTGCGGCCTTGACCGCGCCGCGGGCGAAGATCGCCCGGTCCTCGGCGTGATGGGCGAGCGTGATGCGCTCGCCGGTGCCGGCCAGCAAGACGCTGTGGTCGCCAACCACTGAGCCGCCGCGCAGCGTGGCGAAGCCGATCGAGCCGGTCCTGCGCACGCCGGTATGGCCGTCGCGCGACCGCACGCTGTTCCCGTCAAGGTCGATGCCGCGGCCAGCGGCGGCGGCTTCACCGAGCAGCAGCGCCGTGCCCGACGGCGCGTCGACCTTGTGCCGATGGTGCATTTCCAGGATCTCGATGTCGAAATCGTCGGCATCGAGCGCGCGCGCCGCCTGCTCCACCAGCACCGCCAGCAGATTGACGCCGAGGCTCATATTGCCTGACTTGACGATCGTCGCGTGGCGCGCCGCCGCCGCTATCTTTGCATTGTCGTCCGCCGAGCAGCCGGTGGTGCCGATGACATGGGCGATGCGCGCCTGCGCCGCATAGCCGGCGAATTCGACGGTCGCCGCCGGGCTGGTGAAATCGAGGACGCCGTCGGCCCTGGCGAAAGCCGGCAGCGGATCGTCGCCGATCACCACGCCGATAGTGCCGATGCCGGCCAGTTCGCCGGCATCCTTGCCGAGATGCGGCGAGCCGGCCCGCTCGATCGCGCCGGCGACGCGGGCGCCCGGAATGGTGTGGATGGCGCGGATCAGCGCCTGGCCCATCCTTCCGGCCGCGCCGACCACCACCAGGCCCATTTCACTGACGGGGGGGTCGTTTGTGGCCGTACCGCTCATAAATTTCTCCCAATCGCTTTTTTCGCGCGCCGCAGCAGAGTTTGGATTGGCTTGCCGTCGTCGACAAGCCCCAGCCCCTTGTTGCCCTGCAACCGGTGGAACCGGGCATAGACGCTGTGCGGGTCGGCCATCAGCGAGGCATGCGTGCCTTGCTCGACCAGCCGGCCCTGTTCCAGCACGATGATATGGTCGGCATTGACCACGGTCGACAGCCGGTGCGCAATGACGATGGTCGTGCGCCCCGCCATGATCTGGGTCAGCGCCTGCTGGACGCGCGCTTCCGCTTCGTTGTCGAGTGCCGAGGTCGCCTCGTCGAGCAGCAGGATCGGCGCCTGCCGGACGATGGCGCGGGCGATCGACAGGCGCTGGCGCTGGCCGCCCGACAGCGTCAGGCCGCCTTCGCCGACAGGGGTGTCATAGCCCTGCGGCTGCTGGCGGATGAAGCCATCAGCCTCGGCCTGTTGCGCGGCCAGCTCGATCTCGGCGTCGCTGGCGCTCAGCCGCCCGTAGCGAATGTTGTCGCCAATGCTGCCTTCGAACAGATAGGGCTGCTGCGAGACATAGGCGATGCAGCGGCGCAGCGACTGCTTGGTGACTTTCGAAATGTCCTGGCCGTCGACCTCGATGCTGCCCGCCTCGACATCGTAAAAACGCTGCAGCAGCGCCACCAGCGTCGACTTGCCGGCGCCCGAGGCGCCGACGATGGCCGTCATCTTGCCAGCGGCGGCAACGAAGCTGAGATCCTGCAGCACCGGGGAGTCGGCGACATAGCCGAACGACACATTGTTGAAGCGCACCTCGCCCCGGGTAATCTTCGCTTCTGCCGGTCCGGGCGCGTCGCCCTGCTGCGGCTCGAGGTCGAGCAACTCGTAGATCATGCGCGCATTGACCAGCGCCCGTTCCATGCCGACCTGCATGCGAGCCAGCCGCCGGGCCGGGTCGTAGGCAAGCAGTAGGGCGGTGATGAAGGAAAACACCGCGCCGGGCGGCTGGCCGCCGACGGCTGCCCGGTAGCCGGAATAGGCGATGACGCCGGCGACGGCGAAACCGGCCAGCATGTCGGAGATCGGCGATAATCGTTCCGAGACGCGGGCGATGCGGTTTGCCCGCTGCTCGGCGCCGGCGACAAGATCGCTGATGCGGCGCGACAGCTCGTCCTCCAGCGTGAACGCCTTGACGATGGCGATGCCTTGGGTTGCTTCCTGCATGGCGCCGATCAGCCGCGCGTTTATCTGCACGGCTTCGCGCGTGGCACGCCTTATTCTGCGGGTCAGATAGACGACGGTGTAGATCAGCGGCGGCCCGATCAGCAGCGACATCAGCGACAGCATCGGATCCTGCCAGATCATGACGCCGATCAGCGCGATCAGCGATACGGCGTCGCGTGCCAACGACGTCAGCGTCATCGACAGCAGGTCGCGGATGCCGTTGACGTTCTCGTTGATCTGGGCGGCCAGCCGTCCCGAGCGCGTGTCGTTGAAGAAACCGATGCCGAGCTTCATCAGATGAGCGAAGATGCGGCGCTGGTAGCGCGCCACCAGATTGTTGCCGATCCTGGCCAGCGTCACCGCCTGGCCGTAGGTAGCCAGCCCGCGCAGCATGAAGGCGCCCAGGATCAACAAGCAGATCAGCGCAATGAGATCGCCGCGCTGCTGGTAGAATATCTGGTCGACGACATCCTTCATGATCCAGGCGGTGAAGGCGGTGGTGGCCGCAACCATCACCAGGCACAGAACGGCCAGAACATAATACCAGCGATAGTCACGGCCGTTCTCGGCGAGGATGCGGCGGATCACCGCCACGACCTCGCCGGGCCGGGCTTTGGCTTGGGTGTTTGGGGCTTGGGTGTTTGGCGACTGGTTCAAGTCGGGATCGTTCCGCGATGTCGGTCCGGCTCCGGCCGGGTTAATTCGGCAATCCTCTTAGCGTCCCGGTGCCGGCTTGCCTATGGCAATGGCCGGCAAAACTTCGTGCGGTCAGGCCCGCCAGCGCCGCCCTGCGGTCTGGACGCCGAACAGCGATGGGTTTCTGGCATAGGCGGCAAGGCCAGAAAGCGCTGCCAGCGGATGGGTGATCACATAGACCGGCATGGTGCGCATCAGTTCGCTGTGCGGCGCCTTGTCCTCGAAGGCGGCGCGGAAATTGCCGGTCTTCAGCGCCGGCAAGATTTTCTGCGCGATGCCGCCGGTCAGGAAGACGCCGCCGCGGCTCATGAACACCAGCGCAAGGTCGCCGGCGGTGCGCCCGAGGCAGGTGACGAACAGCGACAGCGCTTCCTCGGCCACCGGATCTGACTTCGCCAGCGCCGCGGCGGTGACCTCGGCCGGCGTGGTCAACGGCGCCGGCTTGCCGTCCGCCCTGGCCACCGCCCGATAGGCATTGACGAGGCCGCGCCCGGACAGGATCTGTTCGCCGGAGATTCTGCCCTCGAGCTTCTCGATATGCGCAAACACCTGGAAATCGCGCGGCGAGCGCGGCCCGATATCCATGTGACCGCCCTCGCCGGGCACCGGTATCCAGTGATTCAACGCGTGGACCAGGCCGGCGACGCCAAGCCCGGTTCCGGGGCCAAGCACCACGCGCCCGGCATTGGGCTCCGGCGCATCGCCGCCGATCTTTTCCATATGCTCTTCGCCGAGCGCCACGACGGCCAGCGCCTGCGCCTCGAAATCATTGAGCACCACGACGTCGCCGAGGCCGAGGCTGGCAAACATTTTTTTCGGCTTGACGATCCACGGGCAGTTGGTGAGCGGGATCTCGTCGCTGTCGACCGGGCCGGCCACCGCCAGCACGGCGGAGTTGGGCCGCACCGACGAGCGGTCGAGCACCGCCGCCTGGATCGCTGAGTCGATCGTGTTGAAATTGGCGGTCTGGACGATCTGCGGTTCGGTTGGTTCCGAAGTCGCGTCGAGCACCATCGAAAAGCGCGCATTGGTGCCGCCGATGTCGCCGATCAGGACCGGAAACTGCAGCACTGTGTCGTCGTCGCCTGGCATGCTCTCGTCCGTCCCAGTTCCCAGTGGCGTTCCGCCGTTCTTTTGTTGACTAGCGCATGACCCGGGAAAGGGAAAGTCGCTTCAGGGGAGTGCGTTGGCGCCGCCCCTCACCTGCCTGCCGGCATCCTCTCCCCGTATAGACGGGGAGAGGGGCGGTCTTGTCACCGGTTTCGCCAATCACCAGCGTCGCAGGCAGGGCGCCAAGGCAGCGGCCAGCCCTTTCTCCCCGTCACTATACGGGGAGAAATGCCCGGCAGGGCAATGAGGGGCGGCGCCAACCCCAACAGTTGGTTGACTCCAGTTGGAAGCCGAGGCGCTGGCCTCAGCCTCCCGGCCGGGGTCGCGGCAGCGGAATGCCGATCTCGGGCGTTTCGGCGTAGGCGTTGGCCGTGGCCGGGAGGGCTGCCGCGCCGCTTGCCGATGCCCGCGCCGGCGACGGAGCCTTGGTGAGAACGGGTGCAGCCGCGACCGGCACGCCGTCGCCATAATAGGTGACCGCCTCCGCCGAAGCCGGATCTGGCCCGTCGAGCACAGCCTGGCATGCTGCGGGCAGGCTCGCCATCGTCATCAGGTCGCGCGCTTTCGGCCTGTCCGGGTTCTTGTTGGGGCGCCACGGCTCCTCGGTGAACCACCATGCCAGCGACTGGTCGCAGCCGTCGCCTAGCGCCGTGTTTTCCTGCGCCTTGCATTTGGGCGAGCCGGGCTGGCAGCCGATGCGGATGTGGAAGTGATAGTCGTGGCCCCAGAACGGCCTGACCTTGCGCAGCCATCCGCGGTCGCCTTTCACCGTGTCGCAGAGCTTCTTCTTGATGCCGGGATTGACCAGGATGCGCTCGACTTCCGCATAGCTTGCCGCGCGCTTAAGCAGCCGCGTATGCGCCGGCGCCCAGAGCGCATCTTTAACCAAATGGGTCTTTTCGTCGACAAGCAAGGTGGCGCTCATGTTTTCGCGCTGCTCGAGCGAAAGCTTGCGGTCGGGCATTGGCGTCAGCCAGATGTCTGCGTCGAGGCCGATCTGGTGCGAGGCATGGCCGGTCAGCATCGGACCGCCGCGCGGCTGCGAAATGTCGCCCACCAAAAGGCCGGGCCAGCCATCGGCCGCGGCGTCGCGCGACAGTTTCTCGATCAGCGCGATCATCGTCGGATGGCCCCAGCGGCGGTTGCGCGAAGGCCGCATCACTTCCCATTTCGGGCCGTTCAGGGGTATGGCGACGCCGCCGGCAAAGCAGCCCTTGGAATAAAAACCGATCGACTGCGGCGCAGCCACGGCCGGCAGCTGTTTGGCGCCGAACAGGTTTTTCGCCAGTTCCTCGGCCGCCGCAGGTCGCGCTGCAAGCCCCGCCACGGCGAGGACGGCGAGTGTTGCTAATGCATGTCGCCCAAAAGTGCGCAGCGGTTTTGGGACAACGACATGCGTAAACAGAGATCTAAAGCGCGTTGCGAAGCGCTTTAGCAGCAGCGATTTACCGCGCAATGATCGCTTCAACATCGTCATGAAAGCAGAACCCCTCTGCAAATTAAGTCGAATCATAGCACGCCCGGCGCGCGATTTCGATCACGACCGCTTCATCGGGCTGCGCGCCTCGCCGTCGCGCCAGTTGCCCGAAACCCACATATGGTCGAAGGCCGACCGGTAGTCGGGAAAGCGGAAGCGATAGCCGGCCGCCTTGATCGCCGTGTTGGCGACACGCTTGTTCTCGCCATAGAAGGACCGCGCCATCGGCGAAAGTTGGGCGGTCTCGAACGGAATTTCCGGCGGCGGTGTGACGCCCATCAGCCCTGCGGCATAGGTGACGACGTCCTGCGGCGGCGCAGGCAGGTCGTCGGTGACGTTGAAGATGCCGCCGCTGATGTCCTTGAGCAGATGCCAGAGCGCCCCGGCAATGTCGTCGCAATGGATGCGGTTGAACACCTGGCCCGGCTTGACCAGCCGCCGCGCGGTGCCGTTTTCCAGATTGACCAGGGCATTGCGGCCCGGCCCGTAAATGCCGGAAAGCCGCAGGATCGCCACCGGCCGGCCGATGTCGCGACCCAGCTTCAGCCAGTCCTGCTCGGCGGCGACACGCAGCATCGAGCGCTTCGACAGCGGCCGGCATTCGGCGGTCTCGTCGACCCAACCGCCGCCATGGTCGCCGTAGACGCCGACGGTGGAGAGATAGGCGATCCATTCGAGCGCCGGCATCTTCGCGATTGCCTGGCGCGCCGCATTCAGCACCGGGTCGCCGGCCTCTTCCGGCGCCACCGAAATGACGAGGTGGGTTGTTTTCTCGAGCGCGTCGCTGATTTCAAGCGTCAGCGCGCCATCGAAAAGCAGCGGCTGGATTCCGGCTTGCCGCAGCGCTTCGAACTTCTCCGCTGCGCGTGTCGTGCCAAGGATCGTGGCGGCATCCGTGCTGGCGCGGGCAAATGCCTTGCCCGAATAGCCGGCGCCGAAAGTGAGGATCTGCTTCTCGCTCATGCATGCGCCTCGATCTGGTTTGCCAGCGCCAGGCGCCATTCGCGTCGCACGGCCTCGTCGCCTTCTGCTTTCACCGCAGCGCTGGCCGATTTGGCGAATTCCGAAGCCGGCACAAGCCGCGACAGCGCCCAAACCGCTGCGCCGCGCACCAGCGGCGAGGCGTCACCGAGCAGCGCACGCACAGCGTTGCCGAGCGAGGGTTCGCCGGAATTGCCGGCGGCGATCAGCACATTGCGGACAAAGCGGTCGCGACCGATGCGCTTGACCGGCGAACCGCTAAAGAACGACCGGAAGGAAGCGTCGTCGAGCGCCAGGAGCTCGGCGAGCGGCGGCTCGCGCAAATCGGCGCGGGCGACGAGCTTTGCCTCGGACGCTGCCCGGGCAAACTTGTTCCATGGGCAGGCGGCCAGGCAATCGTCGCAGCCATAGATGCGGTTGCCGATTTTTTCGCGGAATTCGTGCGGGATCGGCCCCTTGTTCTCGATGGTGAGGTAGGAGATGCAGCGGCGCGCATCGAGCCGGTAGGGAGCCGGAAAGGCGTCGGTCGGGCAGGCGTCGAGACAGGCGCGGCAAGAGCCGCAATGGTCGTCTTCGGGCGTATCGGATGCAAGCTCGGCCGTCGTGAAGATGGTGCCAAGGAACAGCCAGGAGCCGTGTTCGCGGCTGACCAGATTGGTGTGCTTGCCTTGCCAGCCGAGGCCGGCGGCTTCTGCCAGCGGCTTTTCCATCACCGGGGCGGTGTCGACGAACACTTTTACGTCGCTCCCAGAGCGCGCCACGATCTTGCCGGCGATCTCTTTCAGCCGGCCTTTGATCACGTCGTGATAATCGCGGTTCTGCGCATAGACGGAGATCGCGCCGCGCTGGCGCTTGCGCAGCACCGCGCCCGGGTCGTGGTTCGGCCCGTAGTTCATGGCCAGCACGACGATCGAGCGAACTTCGGGCCAAAGCGCCATCGGCTCGCCACGGCGTTCGAGCGTCTCGGCGATCCAGTCCATCGAGCCGTGGAAGCCGTCGGCGACGAATGCGGCAAGCCGGGCCGGCGCCTGCGGGATCGCATCGGGCGTGGTGACGGCAACGGCATCGAAACCGGCGCGCCGCGCCTCGCGGTCGATCAGCGCGCGCAGGTTTTGCGCTCTAGAAATCGAGGTCCGCATAATGTGACACCGGCGACAGGCCGCGCACCCGGTCGGACAAAAGCGGCCGGAATGATGGCCGTGATTTCACCCGTGCATACCATTCGCGCGCTGCAGCGTGTTCGCGCCAGTCGATCTCGCCGAGATAGTCGAGCACGGACAGCGCAGCCGCAGCGGCGAGGTCGGCATAGGTGACCTTGCTGCCGGCCAGCCAATGGCGGGTGCCGGCCAGCCAGTTGGTGTATTTCATATGCTGGCGGATGTTGGCGCGCGCGGCACGGATCGCCGCCGAATCGGGCGAGCCGCCGCCCGCCGTTTCCGGCATGATCGGCTTCAGCACGCGCTCGCGCACCAGGTGCCGCGTCACCTCGCTATCGGCCTTGTTAAGATACCAGTCGGTCAGCCGGCGGATTTCGGCGCGCTCCATTGGGTCCTCGGCGAACAGCCGCTTGTCGCGCTTGAGCACGCCGCGCGTCTCGTCGAGATATTCGCCGATGACCATGGCGCCGACGATCGGCACGTCGCCCTCGGCAAGCAGGATCGGCAGCGTGCCGGCCGGGTTCAGCGCCAGGAACTCCTTGCGCCGCATCCACGGCTTTTCCTCGATCAGCGCCAGCTCCTCGCCATACTCGCCGAAAGCGAGGCGAACGAAGCGGCAGGTGGCGAACATCGGGTGGTGGAAAAGCGTCAGCATGGTCCCGCGATAATAGAGCGCACTGGCAAATCGCCGGCTGCGCCGGTAAGTCTTGGCCGCCCCGACTCCGGGGGGCCGCCCCGATTCAAAGGGCCGTCAGGGTGCTGCGACCTATAGGAGGAGTTCCGCGCCATGACAAGCAAGCCGTTCTTCAAAGCTCTCACTCGAACGCCGAGGTTTCCATGGAAAGCCAGACCATTGTCGAAGCGCTGCTGCTCGGCATGATCGAGGGCATGACCGAGTTCATTCCGGTCTCGTCAACCGGCCATATCCTGCTTGCCGGTCATTTTCTCGGCTTCCATTCGACCGGCAAGGCCTTCGAGATCCTGATCCAGCTCGGCGCCATACTGGCGATCCTCAGCGTCTATTTCCATCGCCTGTGGCAGATGCTGGTCGATCTGCCGCGTGATCGGGTGACGCGGCATTTCGTTCTCGGCATCCTCGTCGCCTTTCTGCCGGCGGCCGTCATCGGCGCGCTGGCGCATGGCTTCATCAAGACGGTGCTGTTTGAATCGCCGAGGCTGATCTGCGTCATGCTGATCATCGGCGGCTTGGTCCTGTTGTGGGTGGATCGCTTCAAGCCGAAGCCGCTCTATCACGACGTCGAGCGGTTTCCGCTCCGGCTCTATCTGCAGATCGGGCTGTTCCAGTGCCTTTCGCTGATCCCCGGCACGTCGCGTTCCGGTTCGACGATCGTCGGCGCGCTGCTTCTGGGCGTCGACAAACGGGCGGCTGCGGAATTCTCCTTCTTTCTCGCCATGCCGACGATGGTCGGCGCCTTCGCCTTCGACCTGTTCAAGAACCGCAATGTGCTGACCAGCGCCGATCTGCCCATCATCGCCGCCGGTTTCATCGCCGCCTTCGTCGCGGCGCTTATCGTCGTGCGCTTCCTGCTCAACTACGTCTCGCGTCACGGCTATTCGCTGTTCGGCTGGTGGCGGCTGGTCATCGGCACCGTCGGCCTGGCGGCGCTGTTCGTCTGGGGCTGAGGCGGCGCAGTTATTGGCCAGGGCGCGGTTTGCTTTAGCCTAGCTGAGGACCCACTAATCCAGCAGGGTGAAAGATCGCTTTTAGGCGCTGCGTTTTCTGGGAAATGCGCCTGCCGTGGCGCTCTGCTACAGACATAAAAATCGTCCTCGCCGGGTTGTCCCTGCTACGGCCAGCTGAGGAGCGGCATCGTTTCAATGCCCCGTTCCTAATCACAGACTCAGCCTGCGGGTATTACCGGCGCAGCTGGATCGTGCGGCCCAGGAACATGGCCTGCAGGGACCACTGCCGCCGCTCCAAACACATGCTTCTCCTGGTCGTCGAAGAATATGTGAGCACCGAGCGCCTTCAGGATGGGTGCCTTCTCGCGGCTGCCGACGAAGTGCGCCTCGTCGGCTGGAGTTCCCCAAGCCCTTAGCGTGCGTATGACCCGCTCATGCGCAGGCGCGTTCCGAGCAGTAACAAGCGCGATCCGAACCTTGCTGACGTTGCCCTCATCGAGGAAGACCCGGCGCAATGCCGACAGCTTATGGAGAAAATTGCCAAATGGACCGCGCGCCATCGGATTGCTAGCATTCGCGGTCTCATGTGCTAGGAAGGCGTCAATGCCTTGCTCCTTGTAGATTGCGTCGGACTCAGGACCAAACACGACTGCGTCGCCGTCGAACGCGACCCGAACCTCGCCGGCCGGCGTTTCGGCACGGTCCTTGGGTGCCACGCCGAGCCGAGCGGCAGCCGCACCGCCGACCACCGCTCCTTTCACGTCTGCGTCCGCGTTCGAGAGAAACAGGTCGATGCCCCACGCCGGTACCAAGGGCGCAAGCGAGCGCCCGCTAGTGAAGCTGCCGGTTTTTACTATAAGGCCATGGTGATCAATCGACTTAAACGCCCGGAGAGAGAGATCGGGCGAATTCTGCGACAAGAGGATCACCTCGACATACGGAGCCGCGCCAGGATTGTTCAACGCAAGAAGGCGCTCAACAACCTCAAAGCCCGCGCCCCTGCCCAGGATCACGTCCTCCCGATCAAGCTGCATTGCGGCATAAGCCTTGACGCCATTTTCCTCGAATACGCGATGCTCCTCCTCCAAATCGAAGAGCGCGCGCGTCGAGATTCCGATTCGCAGGGGGTTGACCCTCAGCTCATCCCCAGCGTCGCCACTCCCATTGCTGTCCCTGAGCTCAAGCGAGGGATCGACAACTTCCATGTGCTTACTCCACCTGAACTTTCCACCGTCGGTCGTATCGCTCCCCACGGCCTGGTCCGAGGCGAACCGCTCGCCAGAGAACCAACCAAAAAATCGGTCGTAGCTCGTCACGATGTCCTATCCGTCAGCCGCTCTTTTAAATCAAAAAACACGAGACAGCTCCAGGCGGCCGGCTGGTGCGTACGCTGAGCAACCAGGTTGATGGACGAGTGAGACTACGGCAAACATTTATTTGCCGAGCATTGCTGGAAAGTCTGTCTTGCCGGGTTGGTGCGCGAACACTCTCTCCATAAATGGCGAGCCGGCAACTTTCTGGTACGCCCCTTCTGCCAGCCCAAGAAGGGTCTCTCGCCTAGCGGGCGTGGCCAAATCGAGGCCAAGGTCGATGATCTGTTCGTTCGAGGGCCGCGCATCGATACGCAAGTATCGATCCTGCAGTTGATGCTCGACCATAAAGTCCACAATCTGCTGTTGGGAGGACATTACCGTTGAGATTAGGCGCTCGTTTTGCATCCACCCGGTGACGCCCAGATCTGGGCCCAGTGATGTTGGCAGCGAAAACCCTGTGGTAGTAGTGCCCACACTCAAGAGCGTGATGTCTGACATCTGCTGGTTGCAGAAATGCACAGCCTCGTGGAGCGCGCAAGCGTCTGGGGAGTTTGCGACCAGACCTCCATCTGCGTAGTAGCTGCTCTCAATTTTGGCCATCGGAAAGAATGTTGGTGCAGCAGATGTCGCCATGGCAACGTCAACTGCCTTGCGGTGAAGATCGACAACGACACCGGAACTGTGTGGCGTTTTAAATATCTGCACGCTTCCTTTCGTCATATTCACCGCTGGTACCAGCAATCTGGTTCGCGCATGTCCGATGAGTGTGTCTTTTCCGACAATCTTTTCGATGGTCGCGCGGAGAGCAATCCCATCGTACTTGGGACCACCTGTATAGAGTTTGTACTGAGCTACCTTCCTTCCGATCCACCCCGCAGCAGGCTCCCCTTTAGGGAAGATCGAGGGCCCCTGTTCTAAGAATATATCTCTTATGTCCTTGGCAGTTTTCTCCATGGCCAGCCCGATGGCGATAATCCCTCCGATCGAGGTCCCGGCGATGAGATCGAAGCATTGGCCAATCGGCTTGCCGGCTTGCCGCTCCAACCTTGCCAACACCTCAATTGTGAACAATCCGCGATAACCGCCACCGCTTAAAGACAAGATGTTGAATGGCATTTATTGGCTCCGAATGACTTGTGAAATACGGCCTTCATGCTACGCGACGCTAACTCGACTTCTAACAGATAAAAGAACGTCAAATTTTATATCGATGTCAGGCGCACAAACAATCAATCAAGATTAACGACGACGCGGTTGCGGCCGCCGTTTTTGGCTGCGTAGAGCGCGAGGTCGGCGCGCTTCATCAGCCCGGCAACTGAGTCGACACCCTTCAGCACCGACGACACGCCGACGCTGACGGTAACCTCGATCGTCTTGCCGTCGTGACCGACGGCAAACGGCATATGGGCGATTTCGGCGCGAATACGCTCCGCGACCTTTTCGGCGACCGTGCCGTCCGTGTCCGGCATCACCACGACGAATTCATCGACGCCGAAAACGCATGCAAGGTCGATGCCTCGGATATTATTGCGCAATCGCCGCGCGCACTCGCGCAGCACGTCGCCGCCTGCGTAGTGGCCGTGTGTGTCGTTGATCGATTTTAGATGGTCGATGTCGGTGATCACCACCGACAGTGGCCGCCGCCGCGCCACGGCGCGGTCGAACAGCGTCTGCAGATGGCTGTCGAGATACCGGCGATTGTGCAGCCCCGTCACAGAATCGGTGACCGCCATCTCGATGGTCTGGGTGACGCTGCCGCGGAGCTGGTCGTTGTAGCGCTTGCGCCGCACTTGCGTGCGCAGCCGGGCGGTCAGCTCCTGCTGGTCGATCGGCCGCATCAGATAGTCGTTGATGCCGAGCTCGAGGCCGCGGACGATGCGT
Organism: Mesorhizobium sp. WSM2561; assembly: GCF_000513915.1. Classification (NCBI taxonomy): domain Bacteria; kingdom Pseudomonadati; phylum Pseudomonadota; class Alphaproteobacteria; order Hyphomicrobiales; family Phyllobacteriaceae; genus Mesorhizobium; species Mesorhizobium sp. WSM2561. The sequence continues at coordinate 112 of NZ_AZUX01000038.1, read as the reverse complement.
CCCTCCTCACCCTCCTGCGCCAGAAGGATGATCGGCACGAAACGGGTGCGATCGAGCGAACGCAGTTGCGAGCAGAGCCTGAGCGGATCGAAATCGGCAAAACCCGTCGAGA
>NZ_AZUX01000037.1:0-65399 GCF_000513915.1 Mesorhizobium sp. WSM2561 | reverse complement strand
TTCTTCGGCCCCCACAGTGGATGTGCCTCCTTCGAAGCAACGATCCGCTCCACCAGATCCACCGCCGTCGCCCGGCCATGATTGAGCGGCGCCCGCGGCCGGTCATGCAGACCTTCCGGGCCGAACTCCCGGTACCGTCCCAGCCATTTGTAGCCGATCTTGCGCGATATGCCGAAGTCAGCACAAAGCTGCGTCATCGTCTCATCACCCGCCAGGCACTCCACAACAAACCGAAGCCGCTCATCCATGATGCCAGTCTCTCGCCAAACCATCGCCGGTCCTCCCGGCGAAGGAGAAAACTGTCACCCATGCAATCAGTCCATTCTGTTACCTATCTATCCGGTTCGGACAGGCTTTCCTTCTCCCCGTCACTATACGGGGAGAAGGTGCCGGGAGGCGGATGAGGGGCAGCGCCGACGTCGAAAATTGCTCTTAAGCGTTTCCCTCGCGCGTTGACACGACTGCCTCCACAAGCCTAAATCCGGTTCAGACGGTCTCCTCTCGGCAAAGGGAGGAGCCAAGAGGGAATGCGGTGCGAAATCTCGATTTCAAATCCGCGGCTGTCCCCGCAACTGTAAGCGACGAGCCAAGGCCGATAACCACTGGGAAAAATCCCGGGAAGGCGGCACTAAGGCGATGACCCGCGAGCCAGGAGACCTGCCGTCTAGGACTTAAGAATCCGATCGCCTGGCGGGTTTTCCGGGCAAGGAGCCTGATTTGGAACGCGACAGCAGTTTTTCGGCTGAGACAGCGGGCGTATTGTCCGGCGATGATGACGCTCTGGCCGACGTCACCGTGATCGTCTGCGCCTCCTGCCGTGACGGGACCGGCTCCGACGGCCATCCTCGCGCCGGCGAATTGTTGGCCGAAGACACGCGTCGCGCCGCCTCTGGCGAAAATATCCGTATCCGCAGCGTCGAATGCCTCGGCAACTGCAAGCGCCGCCTCAGTGCCGCGATCCTGCGCGACGGCTGCTGGAGCTATGTCTTTGGCGACCTGACCGCGACCAGCGGCGCCGATCTCATCACCGGCGCAAAACTCTTCGCCACCTCGACCGACGGCCTCATCCCATGGCGCGGCCGCCCCGATTGCCTGAAGCGCGGCCTCGTTGCCCGCATCCCTCCCCTCGACCTTTTGAAGGACCAGATATGACCACTTCCGTCTCCCGCGTGCCCTGCACCGTCGTCACCGGCTTCCTCGGCGCCGGCAAGACGACGCTGATCCGCCACCTGCTCGAAAACGCCGGCGGCAAGCGGCTGGCCATCATCGTCAACGAGTTCGGCGACATCGGCATCGATGGCGAGATTCTTAAGGGATGCGGCATCGACGCCTGCCCTGAGGAAAACATCGTCGAACTGGCCAATGGCTGCATCTGCTGCACCGTCGCCGACGATTTCGTCCCGGCGCTCGACCAGATCCTGTCGCTGACGCCCAGGGTCGACCATATCCTGATCGAAACCTCCGGGCTGGCCCTGCCCAAGCCGCTGGTCCAGGCCTTCCAGTGGCCGACGGTGAAGAGCCGGGTGACGGTCGACGGCGTCATTGCCGTGGTCGACGGACCGGCGCTGGCCCAAGGCCGCGTTGCCAACGACATGGACGCCCTGCAGGCGCAGCGCGCGCAGGACGAGACGCTCGACCACGACGATCCGGTCGAGGAGGTGTTCGAGGACCAACTCGCCTGCGCCGACCTGATCATATTGTCGAAGAGCGACCTGATGGACGCCGCCGGCTCGGCCCGCGCCAATGCCGTCATCGGCAAGCACGCCGCCCGCGCGGTGAAGATCGTGCCGGCCTCGCAGGGCAGGGTCGATCCCTCCGTGCTGCTCGGCCTCGGCCTTGCCGTCGAGGACGACATCGAGAACCGCAAGACCCACCACGACGACGAGCTCGATCACGAGCATGACGATTTCGACTCGTTCGTCATCGATATTCCGTCGATCGCCAATCCCGATGAGCTGGCTTTGCGTGTCGCCACGGCGGCGGAGGAAGAAAACGTGCTGCGCGTCAAAGGGTTCGTCGAGGTCGGCGGCAAGCCGATGCGGCTGTTGCTGCAGGCTGTCGGCCCGCGCGTCAACCACTATTACGACCGCGCCTGGACCGCCGACGACGACCGCCGCTCGCGCCTCGTCGTCATCGGCCTGAAAGGGCTGAACCGCCCGGCCATCGAGCGTATTCTCGCCGGCTGACCTCAGGCACGAGCCGCGATGCACATCCTCACCACCACATCCGCCTCGCTCGACGATCTCGCCGAGCCTGTCGATCTCAGGCAGACGCCTGCGGATGTCGTGGCGCTGTCGTTCACCGACAGCGACCTGGCCGGGCTGGCGGCGGCATGGCAAGCGGACGCGGATCGGCTGCCGTCGATGCGGCTGGCCGCCTTGCGCGATCTGCGCCATCCGATGTCCGTCGACCTGTGGATCGACAGCGTCGCCCGGCACGCCAGGGTTGTTCTGGTTCGCATCCTCGGCGGTTACGACTGGTGGCGCTACGGCTGCGACCAGCTCGCCTCGACCGCCCGCGCGCACGGCATAAAACTGGCGCTGCTGCCCGGCGAATGCCGCGACGAGGATTTGCGGCTGATCGAAGGATCGACGCTGCCGCGGCAAGAACTCGACGGCCTGCTCGGCTATTTTCGCGAAGGCGGCCCGGAGAATATGACGGCGCTGGTGCAAAGGCTGGCGCGGCTGGCGGGCCGGGATGCGGCGGACGTGGAGCCGGTTGTCGTGCCGAAGGCGGGATTTTATGAGCCGGGTTTGGGGGTCGTAGAAAGACCGGACTTTTCAAATGCCGGCGTTCCTTCGCGCCCCCCTCTGTCCTGCCGGACATCTCCCCCACTTGGGGGGAGATTAGCCGTCACTGACCGCATCGCGAATTCTGTAACGTCTAACGTTGACAACAGCGTCGATGACGGGGCGATCTCCCCCCTTGTGGGGGAGATGTCCGGCAGGACAGAGGGGGGCGCGAAGGAACGCGGCCTTGCAGCCATAGAATCCGCCCCCATCATCCCCATCCTCTTCTACCGCTCGATGCTGCTCGCCGCCGATGTCGCTCCGATCGACGCGCTTTTTGAAGCGCTGCGGCAGCGCGGCATGGCCCCCGTGCCGATCTTCGTCTCCAGCCTCAAGGACCCGGCCTCGCTGGCCTTTGTCGAAACCGCGCTTGCCACGCTGAAGCCTGCCGCGATCATCACCGCGACCGCCTTCGCCTCGGGTGCTGAGCCCGGCGTCGAAACCCTGTTCGACCGCGCCGGCGTTCCTGTCTTCCAGGTCATCGTCGCGACGACACGCCGCGATATCTGGCAAAACAACCAGCGCGGCCTGACGCCCGCCGACCTCGCCATGCATGTCGTCCTGCCTGAACTCGACGGCCGCATCCTTGCCGGCGCCGTTTCCTTCAAGGGCGAAAGCGAGGTCGATCCCGCATTGGCTTTCCGCGCCTTCGCCAACCGGCCGGAGCCGGACCGCGTCGCGCAGGTGGCGAACCGTGTCGAGGCGTTCGTGCGCCTGCAGCGCACGCCGCGCGAAAAACGCAAGCTCGTCATCCTGATCCCCGACTATCCGAGCGCCCCCGGCCGCACCGGCTACGCCGTCGGCCTCGACGTCCCGTCGAGCGTGCTGGCGATGCTGCATGACCTGAGCGAACAGGGCTATGTCGTTGAAGGGATTCCGCAAACGCCGCGTGAATTGCTGGAGATGCTGGAGCGTGGTGGCGGAGGGTTGAGGTTGGAGGATTATCTGACCTTGTCGAAGGAATTGCCGCCGGCGGCAATGGCTGCCGTGACGGCTGCATGGGGGAATGCGGCAGATGAGACAGTTTTGTGCGAGGCACCCCCCTCTGTCCTGCCGGACATCTCCCCCGCAAGGGGGGAGATTGGCAGTTCGGACGCCGTCGCTCCGTGTACAACGTTGGTAGTTAGCGAAAGCGTGGATGAGAGCTCAATCTCCCCCCTTGCGGGGGAGATGTCCGGCAGGACAGAGGGGGGTGTTCAAGCGCCTGCTTCTGCAAAATTCCCCTTCCGCGCCACCAGCTTCGGCAACATCACCGTAGCACTGGCCCCCGACCGCGGGCGTTCCACGAACCATCGCGCCGACTATCACGACCCGACCTTGCCGCCGCGCCATGCGCTGATCGCCTTCGGCCTGTGGCTGCGCAAGACGCTCGATGTCCATGCCCTCGTCCATATCGGCGCCCATGGCACGCTGGAATGGCTGCCCGGCAAGACCGTGGCGCTCAGCGAAACCTGTTTTCCCGAGATCGTCACCGGCGCCCTGCCCGTCATTTACCCCTTCATCGTCTCCAACCCGGGAGAGGCAGCTCAGGCCAAGCGGCGCATTGCCGCCGTCACCCTCGGCCATTTGCCGCCGCCGCTGACCGGCGCCGGGCTGGACGAAAACCAGCAGCAGCTCGAGCGGCTGGTCGACGAATATGCCCAGGCTGACGGGCTCGACCGCCGCCGCCGCGATCGCCTGGCGAAGCTGATCGTCGAAACCGCTGAAAAGACCGGGCTCGCCTCCGAGGCCGGCGTCGCCGGAACCGACGCGCCCGACGAAGCGCTGCGCCGCATCGACGCCTGGCTCTGCGACCTCAAGGACTTCGCCATCAAGGACGGGCTGCACATCTACGGCCGCTCGCCCGAGGGCGAGACCGATCTGCTGCGCCAGCAAAGTGCGGCCGCCGAGAAGTCAGCATTGATCGCGGCCCTCGACGGCCGCCATGTCGCTGCCGGTCCTGCCGGTGCACCGGCGCGTGGCCGGCGCGATGTCCTGCCGACCGGCCGCAACCTGTTCACATCAGATCCACGCACCATGCCGACGCCGACATCCTTCGATCTCGGCAGGGCGGCCTCCGACGAGGTCCTGCGCAGCTACATGCAATCGCATGGCGACTGGCCGCGCTCGCTGGTTATCGACCTCTGGGGCTCGGCCTCGCTGCGCACCGGCGGCGAGGAAATCGCACAAGGCCTGGCGCTGATGGGCTGCCGGCCGCAATGGGATGGCGCCACCGGCCGCGTCACCGGCATCGAAGTGCTGCCGCCGGCCACCCTTGACCGCCCGCGCGTCGATGTCACCTGGCGCATTTCAGGCCTGTTCCGCGACATGTTCCCGACCCAGATCGCCCTGATCGATGCGGCCGCCAACGCCGTCGCCGCCCGCGACGAGGACGCGTCGGAAAACCCGCTCGCTGCAAGCAGCCGCGCGGACGGAAAGGCCAGCCCGCGCATTTTCGGTACCTCGCCAGGCACCTACGGCGCCGGTGTCGAGGCGTTGCTGTCTAGCGGCGACTGGGCGGCGCGCGAAGAAATCGGTCGCGCCTATCTCGATGCCACCTCGCATGCCTATGGCGGCGCTGACGGCGAAGCGATTTCAGCGCCGGGCGCGTTCGAGGGTCGCGTCGCCGAGGCCGACCTCCTCGTCCATACCGGAGACGACCCCGGCCGCGACATTTTGGAAGGCTCTGCCGATGTCGCCTTCATCGGCGGTTTTTCGGCAGCGCTTGCAGCGCTTGGCAAGAACGCCGACGTCATCGTCCTCGACACCACGGATCCGCAAAAGCCGAAGCCGCGCTCGCTTGGAGAAGCCGTATGTCGGGTGGTTCGCGCCCGCGCCGTCAACCCGCGCTTCATTGCCGGCCAGATGCGGCACGGACCGCGCGGCGCTTCGGAATTCGCCGAGACCGTCGACCGTCTCGTCGGTTTCGCCGAGACCACCCATGCCATACCGGGCACGCTGATCGAGGCCGTGCACGACGCCTATCTCGGCGATCCCGAGGTGCGCGCCTTCATCCTGCGCGAAAACCCGGCGGCCGCGAAAATCATCGCCGAGCGTTTTTTGTCGGCGCGGCGGCGCGGTCTCTGGCACCCGCTGCGCAATTCCGTCGACGACGACCTCGCCGCCCTGATCGCCGAAGCCCAGGGGGTGGCGGCATGAACGCCTTCTCCCGCCGCGGCGCCTGCCCCGCCCTGTCCGCACCGATGCAGACCGGCGACGGGCTTCTGGTGCGGCTCAACCCGGTCGCTGGAGGACTCTTGCCGAAATCCTTGATCGGGCTCGGTGAATCCGCATCGCGGCATGGCAACGGCATCATGGAAGTGACCGCGCGTGGCAGCCTGCAGATCCGCGGCCTGACACCGGCTAGCGCCCGGCTGCTGGCAATGGAGGTCGACGCGCTCGGCATCGCAGTGCGCACCGGCGTGCCGGTCGAGCACGGACCGCTGGCGGGGCTGGACCCGCAGGAGATCGCAGATCCGCGCCCGTTGGCGGAGCGGATTCGGGCGGCGATTGCTGAAGCTGGGCTGGCACAGCGCCTTGGCCCTAAGGTTTCGGTGATCGTCGACGGCGGCGGACGGCTTGGCATGGATGTGGTGACAGCCGATGTGCGGCTGGCTGCGGTCAGAACCAATGCGCGCGTCCGTTGGCTGTTAGCCGTTGCTGGCGACAGGGAAAATGCGGCGCCGCTCATCATGGTCGAGGAAGATGCTGCCCGTGATATCGCCATCGCGATCCTAAGGATGGTTGCCGAAAAGGGCCGCGATGCCCATGCAAGGGATTTGACGGCTAGGCAGCTGACATCTCTCGCAAGCTGGCATTCCTTCGCGCCCCCCTCTGTCCTGCCGGACATCTCCCCCACTTGGGGGGAGATCGGCAGCTTCGCCGGCGGCTCTCTTTCTACAACTTTGGACATTGGCGAAACCGGCGATGAGGGCGCAATCTCCCCCCAAGTGGGGGAGATGCCAAGTGGTGGCAAAGAGGGCAGGACAGAGGGGGGCGCCGTGGAGCGCCTTCCTGTGCCGGCTCGCTTCCCCTTTGGCGTTTTCGATCTGACAGATGGCATCGCCCTCGGCATCGGCCTGCCCTTCGGCAGCATGCCGGCGGAGAAGATCATCGCACTCACCCAATACGCCCTCACCCTTGACGCGGCCGAAATCCGTCTGGCGCCACAGCGCGCGCTGCTTTTCCTCGGCCTCTCCCCGACCGCCTGCCACGCGCTCCAGCAGGCCGCCGCCAGCCTCGGCTTCGTTATTGACGCTGCCGACCCGCGCACGAAAATCGCCGCTTGCCCCGGTGCACCGGCCTGCGCCTCCGGCCGGATCGCCGCGCGCGACATCGCCGAGACCGTCGCCGCCGAGAACCGCGACCTCCTCGATGCCTCCGTCACGCTACATATTTCCGGCTGCGCCAAGGGCTGTGCCCATCCCGGCCCGGCGGCGCTGACACTGGTCGGCGGCGATAACGGAGCCGGACTTGTCGTGGACGGGACGGCAAAGGCTCTTCCTGCCGGATACAGGCCAGGCTATGACGCCGCGCGCGGCGTTGGCGGCATTGCCGCAGCGATCCGCGAAGCACGATTTCGAGGCGAGACCACCGCCGCCTGCCTGACAAGGCTTGGCGCGGCCGGTGTCACCGAACTCTACCGACAGGAATGAACATGCCCGCCCCCTACGACTACATCCATGACGGCACGGCGATCTATGAGCGCTCCTTCGCCATCATTCGCGCCGAGGCCGACCTGTCGCGCTTTTCCAATGCCGAAGCCGATGTCGCCATCCGCATGATCCATGCCTGCGGCCAGGTCGAGGCCGCGCAGAACTTTGTTTTTTCGCAAGCTTTTGTCGCCGCTGCCCGCGCGGCACTGGCGGCCGGCGCGCCGATCTTTTGCGACGCCGAGATGGTCTCGCACGGCATCACCCGCGCCCGGCTACCGGCCGGCAACGAGGTGATCTGCACGCTGCGCGACCCGCGGGCGTCCGACATAGCGAAAAAGATCGGCAACACCCGTTCGGCCGCAGCCATCGACCTCTGGGGCGAGCGTATGGCCGGTTCGGTCGTCGCCATCGGCAATGCGCCGACCGCACTTTTCTATCTGCTGGAGAAACTGCGCGACGGTGCGCCGAAACCGGCTGTTATCATCGGCATGCCGGTCGGTTTCGTCGGTGCTGCCGAATCGAAGGACGCGCTGGCCGAGAATTCCTATGGCGTGCCCTACGCGATCGTGCGCGGCAGGCTGGGCGGCAGCGCCATGACCGCCGCAGCAATCAACGCATTGGCGAGGCCGGGCCTGTGAACGCGATTGTAAAAGGCCGGCTTGTCGGCGTCGGCACCGGTCCCGGCGACCCCGAGCTGCTGACGCTCAGGGCCGTGCGCGCGCTGGCCGAGGCCGACGTGGTCGCGCATTTCGCCAAGCGCGGCAACAACAGCAATGCGCGCGCCATCGTCGGCGCGCATTTTCGTCCTGATTTGATCGAGTTGCCCCTGCTCTATCCCGTGACCACCGAAATCGACAAGGATCACAGCGATTACCGATCGCAGATAGCGGATTTCTACGAAGAGTCGGCCGAAAAGGTCGCCGAGCATCTCAGCGCCGGCAGGATGGTCGCGGTGCTCTCGGAAGGCGATCCGCTTTTCTACGGCTCCTACATGCATCTGCATGTCAGGCTGGCGCATCGCTTTCCAACAGAGGTCATTCCCGGCGTGACCGCCATGTCCGGCTGCTGGTCGGCGACCGGAACGCCGATCGTCCAGGGCGACGATGTATTGACCGTGCTGCCGGGCACGATGAGCGAATTCGAGCTGACCCGCCGCCTCGCCGACACCGATGCTGCCGTCATCATGAAGGTTGGCCGCAACCTGCCCAAGATCAGGCGCGCGCTGGCGGCGACCGACAAGCTGGCGCGTGCCGTCTATGTCGAGCGCGGCACCATGCCGGGCGGCGTTTCGATGCGGCTGGCCGACAAGCAGGACGACAACGCGCCCTACTTCGCCATCGTGCTGGTCGCCGGCTGGTCCGGCCGGCCCGCCGCATTGGGTGCCGAAACATGAGCGGCCGCCTGACCGTTATCGGCCTCGGGCCCGGCAATGCCGACCAGGTGACGCCGGAAGCGAGCCGCGCCGTCGCCGAAGCAAAATTCTTCTTCGGCTACAAGCCGTATCTCGACCGGCTCGACCTGCGCCCGGACCAGACCCGCGTCGCCTCCGACAATCGCGAGGAGCTGTCCCGCGCCAAGGACGCGCTGGCAATGGCTGCGCAGGGCCACAATGTCGCCGTCGTCTCGGGCGGCGATCCCGGCGTCTTTGCCATGGCGGCAGCCGTCTGCGAGGCGATCGAGGCCGGCCCGGCCGAATGGCGTGCCGTTGACGTTTCGATGCTGCCCGGCATCACCGCCATGCTCGCGGTCGCGGCCCGCATCGGCGCGCCGCTCGGCCATGATTTCTGCGCCATCTCGTTGTCAGACAATCTAAAACCATGGGATCTCATCGAATTGCGGCTGCTGGCTGCGGCCGGCGCCGGCTTCGTCATAGCGCTCTACAATCCGATCAGCAAGGCGCGCCCCTGGCAGCTTGGCCGCGCTTTCGAATGCCTCACGGCGATCCTGCCGGGCACGACGCCGGTGGTCTTCGGCCGCGCTGCCGGCCGTCCCGACGAGCGCATCGAGGTCTTTCTGCTGGCGGACGCCGATGCGGAAAAGGCCGACATGGCAACCTGCATCATCATCGGCTCGCCGGAAACCAGGATCATCAAGCGCGGCGAAAAACCGGCGCTGGTCTACACGCCGCGTTCGGCGGCGGGCACAAGAAAATGACCGACCAGAAAATGATCGACCATCGCGGCAAGGGCTTCGACGGTTTCAGCCGACGCGACATCCGGCAGCGTCGGCCTGCGGATCATCACCACCTCGATGCCGAGCGCCCGCGCTGCGGCGATCTTGCCGTAGGTCGCCTCGCCGCCGCTGTTTTTGGACACGACGACATCGATGGAGTGTTCCCGAAGCAGTGCCTGTTCATCGGCTTCCCGGAACGGCCCGCGCGCCAGGAGATAGCTCGCGTCGGGCACAGCGAGCCTTGGCTCGACCGGGTCGACGCTGCGGATCAGATAGTGATGCTGGGGCGCCGCCTCGAAGGCGGCGACCTCCTGCCGGCCAAGCGCCAGGAAAACGCGGCGCGGCGCCGATCCCAGCGCCGTCACGGCGCCGGCAATGCTGTCGACCAGCGTCCAGCGGTCACCTTCGGCAGGCTCCCAGCCCGGGCGCCTGAGCGCAACGATCGGCACGCCGGACTCATGCGCCGCTGCCGCGGCATTGGCGGAGATTTGCGCCGCATAGGGATGCGTGGCGTCGACCAGCAGCTCGATGCTGGTCTCGCGAAGAAAAGCAGCCAACCCGTCGGCGCCGCCGAAACCGCCTACCCTCGTCGGCACACCTTGCGCGACGGGATTTTCGGTGCGGCCGGCCAGCGACAGCGTGAGCGAGACATCGGCGCGCGCGGCCAGCTTTCCCGCCAGTTGCCGGGCTTCGGTGGTTCCGCCGAGGATCAGAATGCGGTGGGTCATCATGCCTGCTGAGGGTCCGCGCGCCGCCAAGCTCAACTCAAGATGGCTCACAATCGTCGGCATCGGCGAGGACGGTGTAGCGGGTCTCGGCGACGAGGCCAAGCGGCTGATCGCCGAGGCCCAATTCGTCTTCGGCGGCACGCGCCACCTTGCGCTCGTCGCACCGCTCGCCAAAGGCGAAGCCCGTGCCTGGCCGACCCCTTTCGATGCCGAGATGCGCGACGTGCTGGCGTTTTCCGGCAGGCGAGTCTGCGTGCTGGCGTCGGGCGATCCGTTCTTCCATGGCGTCGGCGTCACCCTTGCTCGCAAAATTCCTGCCCAGGAGATGCAGGTGATCCCCGCCGCTTCTGCCCTCTCGTTGGCCGCCGCCCGCCTCGGCTGGGCGCTGCAGGATATCGAGACCATTTCACTGCACGGCCGCCCGCTCGACCTGATCCGGCCGTTGCTGCATCCGGGCACCCGCATCCTTGCGCTGACCTCGGATGGCGATGCACCAGCAACGATTGCGCGCCTGCTGACCGAACTCGGCTTCGGCGTCTCGCAGCTGACGGCACTTGAGGCGCTGGGCGGCCCGAACGAAAGGTTTCGGTCGGCGCGGGCGGACGCGTTCGACCTCGAAAAGATCAATCCGCTCAATGTTCTGGCGGTCGAAGTTGACTCAACTTTGGAAGCACGCATCCTGCCGCTGAGATCGGGCCTTGCCGATCATTTGTTCGAGCACGACGGCCAGATCACCAAACGCGAGGTGCGCGCCATCACCCTGTCGGCCCTCGCCCCCAGGCGCGGCGAATTGCTGTGGGACATCGGCGCCGGCTCCGGCTCGATCGGCATCGAATGGATGCTCGCCCATCCGACGATGCGCGCCATTGCCATCGAGGCCGATCCAACCCGCGCCGCCCGCATCCGCCGCAACGGTTCCGCCTGCGGCGTGCCCGGTCTTGCCGTCGTCGAAGGCTCGGCACCGCAGACGCTCGCCGGATTGGAGACGCCGGACGCGATCTTCATCGGCGGCGGCGGCAGCGATACCGGCGTGCTGGAAACGGCCATCGAGGCTCTGCGTGCTGGCGGCCGGCTAGTCGCCAATGCGGTGACGCTGGAGATGGAGGCGCTGCTTCTCGCCCGTCACGCGTCGCTCGGCGGCGATCTCACCCGCATCGCACTTTCCCGCGGGTCGCCGGTTGGTTCGATGCAGGCCTGGCGGCCGGCCATGCCGGTCACCCAATGGAGCTGGGTCAAGCCATGATGGTCGCGGGCATCGGCAGTCGCAAGGGCGTCAGCGCAAGGGATGTGCTTGCCGCCATAGAAACCGCTCTGGAAGCGCATGGACTGGCGATGACAGCGCTTTCGGCGCTCGCCACCGCTTCTCTGAAGCAGGACGAGCAGGCGATCTTCTCTGCGGGCCGCGAACTCGCTCTTCCCGTGATCGTCGTCGAGGACGCTGCGCTCAGGGCCGCGTCGCCGCGCGCAATCAGCCGTTCCGATCTGTCGCAGGCGCATGCCGGCACGCCGTCGGTTTCCGAAGCCTCGGCGCTTGCTGCCGCCGGCAAAGGCGCAAAACTGCTCGGGCCGCGCACCGTGCTTGGCCCGGTCACCTGCGCCATCGCCATCAGCGGAGATGCGGCGTGACCGTCCACTTCATCGGCGCCGGACCCGGCGCGGCCGACCTCATCACCTTGCGCGGCAGCCGATTGTTGGCAAGCTGCCCGGTCTGCCTCTATGCCGGCTCGATCGTCGCCCCGGAACTGTTGCAGCACTGCGCGCCCGGCACGAAGCTGATCGACACCGCGCCGATGTCGCTCGACGAGATCGAAGCGGAATATGTGGCGGCCCACCAGGCCGGCCACGATGTCTCCCGCCTGCATTCCGGCGACCTGTCGGTGTGGAGCGCCGTCGCCGAGCAGATCCGCCGGCTGGAGAAGCACGGCATCGCCTATACGCTGACGCCGGGCGTGCCCTCCTTCGCGGCTGCCGCGGCAGCGCTTCGCCGCGAGCTGACCATTCCCGAAGTCGCGCAAAGCCTGGTGCTGACCCGCATCTCCGGCCGCGCGTCCAAAATGCCGCCTGGCGAGACGCTGGCCGGCTTCGGCCGCACCGGCGCGACGCTCGCCATCCACCTTGCCATCCACGCCATCGACCGGGTCGTCGCCGAGCTGACGCCGTTCTATGGCGCCGATTGCCCGGTAGCAGTCGTCTTCCGTGCTTCCTGGCCGGACGAGCGCGTGCTGACCGGCACGCTGGCGACGATCGAGGCGCAACTGGCCGCCAACCCGATGGAGCGCACGGCGATCATCTTTGTCGGCCGCTCGCTGGCAGCGGAAGGCTTTGGCGAGAGCTCACTTTACGACGCCCACTACCAGCGGCGTTTTCGCGGACGGGACGGACTGTGAACCACGGCACCGGAAACAGAAGTGGAAACGCCACGATCGAACAGGCTTTGGCCCGGCTCAACTTCAAGCCGCGCCAGCTTGAGCCGGGCCATGTCTGGCTGGCCGGCGCCGGCCCCGGCGATCCCGGCTGCCTGACGCTGGAGGTGCTGGCATCACTTGGGCAGTGCGATGCCCTCGTCTATGACGCGCTGGTCTCTCCCGATATCGTGGCAGTGGCGTCGGGCGCCGAGCTTTTTTACGCCGGCAAGCGCGGCGGCCAGCCGTCGATGAAGCAGGACGACATCACCGCTTTGCTGGTGCGGCTGGCGCGAGAAGGCCGCCGCGTCGTCAGGTTGAAAGGCGGCGATCCCTATATTTTCGGCCGCGGCGGCGAAGAGGCGCTGGCGCTGGCGCGCGAAAACATCCCGTTCCGGGTCCTGTCCGGCCTGACTTCGGGCCTCAGCGCGCTTGCCGGGGCCGGCATCCCGGCCACCATGCGCGGCATCAACAAGGCAGTGATCCTGGCCACCGGCCACGCCGCCGGCACCGATGACGACCTCGACTGGGCGGCAATCGCCCGCACCGGCCAGCCGGTCGTCGTCTATATGGGCATGGCCAATCTGCCGCTGATATCAGCCTCGCTGCTTGACGGCGGCCTGCCGCCTTCCACGCCTGCTGCAGTGATCGTCGCCGCGACGACGCCGCAGGAGCGCATCGTCGTCGCCACCCTCGCCACCATCGCCGAGGAGGCGGCCGCCGCCGGGTTGAGCGCGCCGGCGCTGATCGTCGTCGGCGGCATCGTCGCCATGCGCGCGGCATTGGCGGGCGAGCCATGACCCGCGCGATCATCATCGGCGCGCCGCGCTCAGGCTCGGGCAAGACCAGCGTCACCATCGGTATATTGCGCGCGCTCGCCCGGCGCGGCCTCAAGGTGCGCGGCGCCAAATCCGGCCCCGATTATATCGACCCAGGTTTCCACACCGCCGCGACAGGCCTTTCCGGCCTCAATCTCGACAGCTGGGCGATGCCGCCTGCTTTGCTCAACGCGCTGGCAGGCGACGCAACTGAAGATGCCGATTTCATCTTCCTCGAAAGCGCCATGGGCCTGTTCGACGGGATTCCGGCTGCTCCGGGCCGCACCGGCTCGGCGGCCGATCTCGCACGGCTCTACGGCCTGCCGGTGCTGCTGGTGCTCGACGTTTCCGGACAGTCGACCACGGCGGCAGCCGTCGCCAAGGGGTTTGCCAGCTATGACCCTGATGTACGCATGGCCGGCGTCGTGCTCAACCGGCTGGGAAGCGAACGTCACCGCCGTCTCTGCAGCGACGCGATCGAGGCGATCGGCCTGCCGGTGGTCGGCGCGATCCTGCGCGATCCCTCGCTCAACCTGCCGGAGCGCCATCTCGGTCTCGTCCAGGCCGGCGAATACGAGAATTTGATGGCGCATCTCGACCGGCTGGCCGACATGGTCGAACGCTCGCTCGACCTCGACGCCATCATGGCGCTGGCGGCACCATTCGCGCCCACTCCCGGCAGTTTCGACGACGCGCTGCCACCGCCCGGACAACGCATCGCACTGGCAGAGGATGCCGCCTTCACCTTCCTCTATCCGCATGTCGCCGCGCATTGGCGCAAGGCCGGCGCGGAAATCGTCGCCTTCTCGCCGCTTGCCGACGAAGCGCCCGGCGAAAATTGCGATGTCTGCTGGCTGCCCGGCGGCTATCCCGAGCTTCACGCCGGCCGCCTTGCGGCGGCTGCGAATTTCAGGGCCGGCATCGAGGCGTTTTCGGCAACACGGCCGGTGCATGGCGAGTGCGGCGGCTTCATGGTGCTCGGCGAGGCGCTGGAGGACGCATCGGGCGAGACGCACGCGATGCTCGGCCTGCTCGGCCACTCGACCAGTTTTGCCAAGCGAAAGATGAATCTCGGTTATCGCGAGGCGCGGTTGCGCGCCAATTGTCCGCTGGGATCCCAAGGCGCGCTGATCCGCGGCCACGAATTCCACTACGCGCAGATGATTGCCACCGGCAGTGACCAACCGTTGGCCGACCTGGCTGACGGCCAAGGCAATCCGCTCGGCGCCTCGGGTTACCGGCGCGGCCATGTCAGCGGCACGTTCTTCCATGCCATTGCGAGAGGTTAGAGCATGATCCCGAACCGGAGGTCCGCGTCAGCTAAAAGTGGGAACCGGTTTTCGGAATAGATCATGCTCAAACTCGAGAACATGCCCCCTTCGCTTCGCCAGGCCCTCGACGACATCGCGCTCTGTGTCGTCTTCTTCACACGACTGCCGCTGCCGGTCGTCGATTTCCGGGACCGCAGCCTTGCTGCCGCGATCTGGGCGGCGCCGGCCGCCGGCCTTGCCGTCGCGCTGATCGGCGCTCTGGTTTACGCAGTCGGGACCTGGCTGGGCCTGGCCGCCGGACCGGCAGCGGCACTTGCCCTTGCCGCGACCTTGCTCGCCACCGGCTGCATGCATGAAGACGGGCTTTCGGATGTCGCCGACGGCTTTGGCGGCGGCAAAACGCGCGAGAAAAAACTGGAGATCATGCGCGACAGCCGCATCGGCGCCTACGGCGCCTGCGCGCTCGCCCTGTCGCTGCTTATCCGCTGGAGCGTGCTTTCGGAATTCGCCGGCCCGGCCCAGATGTTCTGGGCTCTGATTGCCGCGCATGCCGCCTCGCGCGGCTTGTTCGGCGCTTTCATGCATCTTTTGCCGGCGGCGCGCAGCGACGGCCTCTCGGTCGATGCAGGCCCCGTGTCGGCCGAAACCGCCATTGCCGGCGCCGCGCTCGGCACCGTCGCGCTGCTGGCGCTAGGGTTCGGTGGCGCGGTCGCCGCGCTTATCCTGCTCGGCCTGTTGTTTGCCGCCTTCCGCGAGCTGTGCCGCAGCCAGATCGGCGGCCAGACCGGCGACACGGTCGGCGCGCTGCAGCAGCTTGGCGAAATCGCAATCCTGCTCGTCGCTTCCGCTTCCCTTTCCTGACTCTGTTTCGGAGATTTTTTCCCATGCCTTTCAAATCGCTTGATGAATTGCGAGCGGCCTGCCTCGATCTGCCTGCCGGCAGCGAAGCCGCGGCAAATGCTGTCGCCCGCCGCCAGGACACGCTGACCAAACCGCAAGGCAGCCTCGGCCGGTTGGAAACCATAGCGGCTTGGCTTGCCCGCTGGCAGGGCCGCGACATGCCGCAGCTCGACCGCGTAAAAGTCCTGGTTTTTGCCGGCAACCACGGTGTCACCGCACAGGGCGTATCGGCCTTCCCGTCGGAGGTCACCGTGCAGATGGTGGCGAATTTCGCCGGCGGCGGCGCCGCCATCAACCAGCTCGCCCGCATCGCCGGCGCCGAACTCGACGTTATTCCGCTCGACCTCGACCGTCCGACCGGCGATTTCACGCAAGTGCCGGCAATGGATGACGAGGCCTTCCTCGCTGCCGTCTCGGCCGGCTATGCCGCAGTGACCAAAGATCTCGACCTCGTCTGTTTCGGCGAGATGGGTATCGGCAACACCACGCCGGCGGCAGCCATTTCGGCCGCCCTTTTCGGCGGCGGCGCAGAAAAATGGACCGGGCGCGGCACCGGCGTCGACGATGCCGGCCTGGTGCGCAAGATCACCGCCATCGAGGCCGGCCTCAAGCGCCACGCCGAGGCCCTTGCCGACCCGCTGATGGTCGCGGCAGCCCTTGGCGGGCGCGAACTCGCCGCCATCCTTGGCGCGACGCTGGCGGCGCGCCATTCAGGCGTGCCGGTGCTGCTCGACGGCTTCGTCTGCACCGCCGCCGCCGCACCGCTGGCGAGATTGCACCCCGCCGGCCTCGCCCACACGCTTGCCGCCCATGTCTCGGCCGAATCCGGCCATCGCCGGCTGCTCGAAGCGCTCGGCCTGCCGCCGCTGCTCGACCTCGGCATGCGGCTCGGCGAAGGCTCCGGCGCCTGCCTCGCCGTCAACATCGTCCGCTCGGCGCTCGAATGCCATGCCCGCATGGCAAGCTTTGCCGAGGCTGGTGTTTCAAAGAAGTAAAACAAGTCTCGACCGATGCTCGATGGATCACGGCAGCATCGGGAACCTGGCCGGCCCGAGCACGTTGTGGCCGGTCAGCCCGGGTTACGCATGCAACAGCTTTTCCAGGAATTCGGCCATCCGACATACGTCCCGTTTCCCGTTATTGCGGCGAGGCTTCTCTTGGCGACGATCTTCGGTGCGGCGATCGGGTTCGAACGCGAATGGCGAAATCGGCCTGCCGGGCTTCGCACCCATACCCTGGTCTGCGTGGCAGCGGCTACCTTCGGTATTCTGACGATTGAAATCATTCACGCGCCGATGTTTCAGCAGGATTCCGTAAGGGTCGATCCGATTCGTGTTGTCGAAGCGGTTACCGCTGGCGTCGCGTTCCTTGCTGCCGGATCGATTTTGTTTTCGAAAGGCGAGATCCACGGCCTGACGACCGGTGCAGGCATGTGGCTGTCTGGGGCAATTGGCGTCGCCTGCGGGCTCGGTCTGTGGCAAGTGGCGGCACTCGGCACGCTATTGGTGCTTGTCGTGGCAGGCCTTCTCTACAGTTTTGCCGCCAAGTCCGGTATTGGCGAGAACACCGGACCAGGAAAGCCCAAGTCGGAGGAAGACGTGTCCAAGCCGCCCAAAGGCTGAGGCTGCAACTGGAACCGAACGCGAATTGGAAACCAACCGTCAGGATTGGGAATCCGCCATGTTCGCGGCACTCTTTCCAGGCAGCGAAAAAGCGAGTAATATCAACGGATTAAATGGTGGGTGCGACAGGGATCGAACCTGTGACCCGCTGATTAAGAGTCAGCTGCTCTACCAACTGAGCTACGCACCCACTCGCCGGTAAAACCAGCGTCGGCGGGCATATAGCCGCCGCCATCCGCCATGTCCAGCCCCTGCCGGATTCATTTCCCGACAAATCGGCTCGAGCCGATCGCGATCAGACGAACAGCTTGCCTTCCGCCACCTTGACGGCATGGCCGCCGATGCGGGCGGCGGCCAGTTTGCCGCCTTCGACATTCAGTTCGAGGCGGATGCGCGAAGGCCGCCCCATCTCCAGCCCTTGTTCGATCCAACGCTGGGAAACACCCTCTCTCGGACCGTCGAAATGCATGATCGCGCCGGCGAAGGCGGCGGCCGCCGAACCGGTCGCCGGATCTTCATAGGATGGATTGCCCGGCACGATCATGCGGACATGAAAGGCGCTGTCGTGGTTCACCGTCTCGCGGCAATAGACATACGGGCTGGCGAGGGCCCAATCGCTCTTGCGGGGCGCCAGTTCCGACCACGCCTGGTTGTCCAGCCTTATCCGGGCCGCCGCCTCCAGATCGGCGACCGGAATGGTCACGTAGGGCACGCCGGCCGACCAGAACGAGACGCGGTGGTTTTCGAAGCCGATTTCGTGCGGCCCCAGGCCAAGTGCCGCCCCGATCGCCTCCGGGTCGGCGGACAATTCCAGCTGCTCCGGCAGTTTGGCCAGGTCGAACTCGGCAAAGCTGGCGCCAGCGTGCTTGCTGACGGCGCAGCGCACCGGGCCGATGTTTTCTTCCAGGACGAAGATGCCGGCGGTGTCGCCATCGCCAGCCATTTCGGCAAGTGCAATCGCAGCGCCCACCGTCGGATGGCCGGCGAACGGCATCTCATGGTCGGGCGTGAAGATGCGGATGCGGGCGCGGTGCTTGGGATTGTCGGGCGGTAGCACGAAAACGGTTTCCGACAGGTTGAACTCGCCCGCGATAGCCTGCATCGCGGCTGTGTCCAGTCCCTTGCTGTCAAGCACGACGGCCAGCGGATTGCCGCCCAGCCGCTCGGTGGTGAACACGTCGTAAAGTAAGTAATTCCGGGTCAGCATTGTAGAAAGCCTTCTGCCTCAATCCCAACAGGGGCCCAAACATGGGCGAAATTTAATTTGATATTTGAACCATTCGGCCTGATCAGTGCACCGGTTGGGACATCACTGGTATTATAGGGGTCCGGCGTGGACCAGATTGTCAATCTGCCAAAGACGGAATCGACTTCCGACATAAAGACGGCACTCGGGCTCGACCGCCTGGGTCTGAAGAAGAAACGGCGTCGCGGCTGGCTTTATGGCCTGCTTGTGCTGGTCGTCGTCGCCGCAAGCCTGGCGGGGTACCAATGGTATGCCGCGTCTCCCGCCAAGATCGACTATACCACTGTGCCGGCCGCTGTCGCCGACCTCACGGTCGAAGTATCGGCGACCGGCACGCTGCAGCCGCTCACCCAGGTCGACATTTCGAGCGAACTGTCCGGCGTCGTCCGCTCGGTCGCGGTCAACGAGAACCAGCAGGTGAAGAAGGGCGATGTGCTGGCGGCGCTCGATACGGCCAAGCTGGAGGTGCAGATCGAGCGCGCCGAGGCTTCCGCCAAGGCGGCGGCTGCCAATGTTGAGACCGCCACCGTAACCCTCACCGAAAACGAAAGGGCGGTTGCGCGCGCGGCGGCGCTCACCAAGCGCGGCATGGCGACTGACCAGTCGCTTGAAGCGGCGACAGCGACGCGCGACCGCTCAAAGGCAGCGCTCGACAGCGCCAAAGCCAATCTGGCCATCGCCAATGCCGATCTCAAGGCGCAGCAGACGGACTTCGCCAAAAGCACCATCTATGCGCCCATCGACGGCATCGTTCTGACGCGCTCGGTCGATCCCGGCCAGACGGTTGCCTCCTCGCTGCAAGCGCCGGTGCTGTTCGTCATCGCCGCCGACCTGAGGAACATGGCGTTGAAGGCAGCGGTCGACGAGGCCGACATCGGCGCGGTGAAGCCCGGCCAGCATGCCCGCTTCACCGTCGACGCCTTTCCCGAGCGGCCGTTCGATGCCGAGATCCGCGACATCTCCTATGCTTCGGTCACCACCGACGGCGTCGTCACCTACGACGCGCGGTTCGAGGTCGACAACAACGAGCTTCTGTTGCGGCCCGGCATGACTGCCACCGTTTCGGTCGTCACCAGAGAGGCCAAGGGCGTGCTCACCGTGCCGTCGACAGCTTTCCGTTACCGGCCGGCGGCATCTGCTGCCCGAGCGTGGAGCCTGAGCGACCTGTTCACGGGCCGTATGGGCCGTCCACGCGGCAACCGCCAGCGCCAGGCGACGGCGCAGCCCACCGACGGGTCGCGCACGCTCTACGTGCTGGAGAATGGCCGGCCTCGGCCGGTCAACGTCAAGGTCGGCTCCACCGATGGCGAGCTGACCGAGATCACCTCCGGTCTCGCAGAAGGTGCGCAAGTCATCACCGCAGCGCAGCAGCGGAGCTGAAATCATGTCAGGCTCGCTGCTCATCACCTTCGACACGGTCTGGAAGAGCTATGGCCAGGGCGAGGCCACGGTGCATGCGCTGGCTGGCGTCGATCTTGCCATCCGCAGCGGTGAATTCGTCGCCATCATGGGTCCGTCCGGCTCGGGCAAATCGACGGCGATGAACATCATCGGCTGCCTCGACACACCGACGGCCGGAACCTACAGCTTCATGGGCATCGATGCTGGCCGCCTCGACCGCAACCGCCGCGCCATGCTGCGCAATCTCTATGTCGGCTTCGTCTTCCAGGGCTACAATCTCCTGCCGCGCACCACCGCGGTGGAGAATGTCGAACTGCCGCTGATCTATCGCGGCGTCGCCGCCCGCGAGCGTCATGACCTCGCAATGAAAGCGCTGGCCGAGGTCGGCCTTGTCGGCCGCGAGCACCACACGCCGGCCGAGCTCTCCGGCGGCCAGCAGCAGCGCGTGGCGATCGCGCGCGCCATCGTCACCAGGCCGACGCTGCTCGTCGCCGACGAGCCGACCGGCAATCTCGACACCGCACGCACGCACGAGATCATGGAGATCCTGACGCGGCTGAACACCGAGCTTGGCCTGACCATCGCCATGGTCACCCACGAGGCCGATGTCGCTGCTTATGCCGAGCGCACGATCCGCTTCCTCGACGGCCACGTCGCCTCCGATGCCATGAACCTTGAGGTGGTGTAACCATGATCTGGGAAACCGTCCGCCTCTCGCTGCTTTCGGTGCGCCGGAACGTGCTGCGCTCGTTTCTGACGCTGCTCGGCATCGTCATCGGCGTTGCCGCCGTCATCGCCATGCTCACCATCGGCTCGGGCACCACCGAAAAGGTAAAGGCCGACATTTCCAAGCTCGGCAGCAATTTGCTGGTTGTCCGCCCCGGCCGCCCGGCCGGGCCCGGCGGACCGGGAGGGCTCGACCAGGCCACACGTCCGCTCGGCAGCAAGGAACTTGCCGCGCTCGTCGCACATTTGAGCGGCGCCCGCGCCATCTCGCCCGCCTCGCAAAAGCAGGTCCGCGTCATCTTCGGCACCGAAAGCCTGACGTCAGGTGTCACCGGCACCGACAGCGCCTATCTCGATGCGCGCGACTGGAAGCTGGTCTCGGGCCGCCCGTTCAGCGATTCGGAAATCCGCTCGGGCACCGGCGTCTGCCTGATCGGCGAAACCGTGCGCCAGCAGTTCTTCGGCGCCGGCGATCCCGAAGGCGAGTTCATTCGCGTCAACCGCACCTCGTGCAAGATCATCGGCCTGCTCGAGCCGAAGGGCTATACCGGCTTCGGCCAGGACCAGGACAATGTCGTGCTGATGCCGCTCGCCGCCTACCAGCGCCGCATCGCCGGCAACCGCGACATCGACTCGATCTACGTCGCCGCCGACGACCGGACGCCGACCACCGAGCTGCTGCCGCGCGTCGAGGACATCTTGCGCGATGCACGCCGCATCCCGCCGGACCGCGACGACGACTTCTCGATACGCGACATGACCCAGATCGCCGACGCCATGGCGAGCGCCACCACGACGATGACCGGCATGCTGGGCGCGGTCGCCGGCGTCAGTCTGTTGGTCGGCGGCATCGGCATCATGAACATCATGCTGGTGTCGGTCACCGAACGCACCCGCGAGATCGGCATAAGGCTGGCCATCGGCGCGCATGAAAAGCACATCCTCATCCAGTTCCTGGTCGAGGCGACCGTGCTGTCGCTGCTCGGCGGCATCATCGGCATCCTGATCGGCCTGGCGCTGGCCGGCCTCGCCTCGCTGACGCTGGCCATCCCGTTTGCGCCAAGCCCGGCGGTGATCCTGCTCGCCGTCGGCTTCTCGGCGCTGATCGGCATGGTGTTCGGTTTCTTCCCGGCGCTGCGCGGCGCACGGCTCGATCCGATCGACGCGCTGAGGCATGAATAGCACGACGCAGCGTGCGCCGCCTTCAGATGTCCCCAAAATTTTGACGCGGCCGTCGCCCTGCCCCTGTCGCGGAACAGCCCGCGGTGCTAGCAATCGCCTTGGGGATATGGGGGATAGTGGGATGAGCAAGAAAGAGCGAGTGGCTTTGGTGACGGTGATAATCGAGGCCGCATTGGCGGGCTTTTGGTGGTATTTGGCCAGCTATGGCATGGCCAACCCCGATCATGTCACCGCCGATTTCCAGCAGGTTGTCGGTCAGACGATGGGAGCGACGATGAGTGCGCTGCTGGGTATCGGCGTCATGCTGTTTTTCGTCGCCGCCCGCAACGACCGCAAAACCATCGAAAACAAGATGCGTCATTAGAGCGACGTGCGTCCACTTGGACGCACAAAGTACGCTCTAACACTTTGAATCTGCGCATCGTGCTTTCCGAAAATCGATTCCGATTTTCGGCCCGATGCGTTAGTCCTTGCCGGCAAAATGCCACTCGATCAGTGGCTTCATGTGCGGTATCAGCCCGTCCGGCAGGTCATCGGCACTGCGGATGATGACAGGCCCGTCGATCTCCGGCTCTGCCTCGGTGGCGACAAAGGCGCTGATGCGCTGCGCGATCTCGTCGGCGGATGCCGCTTCGCGATAGCGGCGAAAGATCACCGTGCCGGTTGCCGTCGACAGGGCGTAGTAACGCTTGCCGCGCATCGCGCCGGCAAGGTCGAGGCCGGTTTCTTCCCGCACCTCGCGAATCATGTTGAAGTCGACATCGACAAGGCCGTCGCGGAAATCGGTTGGCTCGAACGAGCCGGCGGCGAAATAGACGCGCCCGGCATTGACGGTGTGCGACGCCATGCGGATCGCCACCAGCGCATTGTCGCCGGCGACCAGCATGGCATGGGCATAGGCGTGCTCGGCCCCCGCCACCTGGCGATTGCCGCGCCAAAGCATGAAGGTCGAGTAGCGCACCGCATGGCAGCGGCCGACGAGGCTGCTGTCGCGATAGCGGAGCGCCGAAAGCAGCACCACGGTGCCGTCGAACAGCGCCGGGTTGGCTGCGGTCTCGCGCCGCCAATTCTCGGCGATCGCTTGCGCATTATCGCGTTCGAACGGATGCGGGCCGGGGTCGAGCCTGACGTCGACGGCGTCGACCGGAAGGATGATGTTGCGCGGCAGGTCGAAGCTCAACGAAAACGATCCTCAGGTCATTTCAAGGGTGATCGCCACAGGACAGTGGTCCGACGCCTTCGGCCGGTCCCAGCCGCAACGCGGAAACCGGTCCACCTCCTGGCCTGCCGGAAAGATCGTGCGCCAGGGCTGGCCGTTGCGGATGATGTCGGGAACGGCGGTCGCGTTCCTGGCTGCCAGTGCCTTCGACAACAGGATGTAGTCGAGCTGGCACAGATGCCGCTCTTGCGGCCCGCGCGTATGGTACAAGGTCCAACGGTCCATCTCCGGGCGCCGCTCGACCGCATTCTCGCAAAAGCCGTCGGCGGTGAGCACGTTGAGGCAGGACTGGCTCTCGTCGATCACCTCGAAGCGGTAACCGTCAAAGGCGTCGCCGGAGATCTTCACGCGCTGCCGATAGTCGTTCATGTCGCCGCAGATCGCCCAGTATTTGTCGGCGGCGTGATCCCCACCGAAACGCTCCTCGATGATCCGGCGCACCGCTTGCGCCTCGGCGATGCGCAGCGGCATCGTCGCCTGGCGCCCGTCGAGACCGTTGCGGGGCGCGCCCATCGACTTGAAATGCACCAGATAGAGCGTCAGCGGCGCGCCACCGACGGTCAGGTCGATTTCCAGGCAGTCGCGCCGGAAGATGCGCTGGTTGGCCTGATGCCCGAACGCTGCCAGTTCCGGCGTATGCAGGCCGAACTGCTCGAACGTGACATAGGCGTGGCTTGTCATGCGAACGAATTCGATCGGCTGGCCCTGCGCGGTCTCGTTGCGCATCATCACGGCGACGTCGATGCCGCGCGAACCATTGCCGGCGGTGGTGTATTTCTGGCGGTAGCCATGCCCGACCATCCTGAACAGATAGCCGTGTTCGAAAGCCTTCAGCGCCTCGATATTGTCGACCTCCTGCATGCAGATGATGTCGGCGCGGGTGGCCGCGATGGCCAATGCCGTCAGCTGCCGCGTATCGTCGGATTGCGCGATCGCCCGCGCCTGCTCCAGCATCTTGTATTCGGCCTCGCTCTGGATGTCGAAGAGCGCCAGCGTGCGATCTTCGTTGAGCTGGTTGCGATATCCGGAAAAATCGAACCTGTTCATCAGGTTTTCGACATTGAAGGTGGCGAGGCGCAGCGACATGGCGGTGACCTTTGCCCACAAGCGCGGCCGAAAACAAGGGCCCGCCCTGCCCGCCATGGTTGACGAAACCTTTCCGTTCATCCTCCGTTCAGGCGCGAAGCTGCATGAATGATATTCTTCATCGCCGGGCGTGGGGCCTGAATCTCTTGGAGAGTGCAATGAACCCGCTCTTTTCTTTTTCTGTCAGATCCGGGCTGCTGGCTCTGGGTCTGATAGCCGGCCTGTCGGCCCCCGCGTTCGCCGGACCGATTGCCAAACCCGTGCTGCCGATGCCGGCCACCGCCGTCGCCCCCGAGATTGTGCCGGTCCGCGAAAGCTGGGCCGGCGGCAACGACAGGCGGAGCGAATGGCGCTGGCGCAATCGGCATGGCGCCCGGGAGTGGCGCGGTGGCAATGATCGGAGATGGCGCGGTCGCGACGAAGCCTGGAGATGGCGTGACCACGACGACCGGCGCTGGCGCCACCGTCGTCATCACCGCCGTCACTTCAATGATTCCGCGATCTATTTCGGCTTGGGTCTCGGGCTGCCCGCCTACAACTATTATAGCGGGCCGAGCTATTATGAGCCGCGCTACTACCCGCCTCGGCGTCAGTATCGCACGGAGCGACTTTCCAGCGCCCATGTCCGCTGGTGCTACGACCGCTATCGGTCCTATCGCGCCTGGGACAACACGTTCCAGCCCTATGGCGGTCCGCGCCAGCAGTGCTGGTCGCCCTACAGCTGAGTGGACCCCAGATGAACTCCAACGGCGCCGCGCCGCGCGGCGCCGTTTTCATCTGACCCACCCTTCTTCTGAAGTCCTTTGCGTCCTTTTCTGCGCGACGATAACGCTATGTTTATCAGGCGGGCCTAATTATCCTGCCGATCGCACCAGGGATTATGCGCGATGGCTGAAGACGAAAACAGGGACAAACGCAGGCAGCGCGTCTTCAAGGGCGCGACGATCCTGACCGGCATCACCAGGTCCGAGGTCACGTGCACGGTGCGCAACATGCATGACGGCGGCGCCGAATTGATGGTCTCGATCGACGCTCGCGTGCCCGACGAGTTCCTGCTCTATGTGCCGACCGACGGCATCGCCTACAAGGCAGTGGTCCGCTGGCGCCGCGAGGACCGCATCGGCGTGATGTTCACCGGCACCGAGCCAAAGCCCCCCTGGCACTACGGCTAAATCCCCTGAACCGCATTCTCCAACCAGCCAACCACACGGCCTTCATGTAAAAAGCCGGCGGAGCGCTCCGCCGGCTTTTCCTGTGCAACGATAAAATTGCGGATTTCGGTCGGTTCTTGGCCTTGTCGACCAGCTTGTTCTTCGAAATCTCCCGCGCGCCCGCAGGGCGAAGCCCGAGGACGCGCAAGCAAACGACGTGGATTTCGATCAGTTCTTGGCCTTGTCGACCAATTTGTTCTTCGAAATCCACGGCATCATCGCGCGCAGCTTGGCGCCGACTTCTTCGATCTGGTGGCTGTCGTTGTTGCGGCGGATGCCCTTGAAGCGCGACATGCCGGCGCGGTACTCCTGCATCCATTCCGAGGTGAACTTGCCGGTCTGAATATCCTTCAGCACGCGCTTCATCTCGGCCTTGGTCTCGGCGGTGATGATGCGCGGGCCCGAAACATATTCGCCCCATTCGGCGGTGTTCGAGATCGAGTAGTTCATGTTGGCGATGCCGCCTTCATAGATCAGGTCGACGATCAGCTTGACCTCGTGCAGGCACTCGAAATAGGCCATTTCCGGTGCGTAGCCGGCTTCCACCAGCGTCTCGAAGCCAGCGCGGATAAGCTCGACCAGACCGCCGCACAGCACCACCTGCTCGCCAAACAGGTCGGTCTCGCATTCCTCGCGGAAATTGGTCTCGATGATGCCCGAACGGCCGCCGCCGACGCCGCAGGCATAGGACAGAGCGAGATCAAGTGCATTGCCCGAAGCGTCCTGGTTGACCGCGACCAGGCACGGCACGCCGCCGCCCTTCTGGTATTCGCCGCGCACCGTGTGGCCGGGCCCCTTCGGCGCGATCATGACGACGTCGACCGAGGCCTTCGGCTCGATCAGGCCAAAGTGCACGTTGAGGCCGTGGGCAAAGGCGATCGCCGCGCCATCGCGGATGTTCGGCGCGATTTCGGACTTGTAGATGTCGGCCTGCAGCTCGTCCGGCGTCGCCATCATCATCAGGTCGGCCCATTTGGCGGCGTCCGCCACGCTCATCACCTTGAGCCCGTCGGCCTCGACTTTTTGGGCGGTCGCCGAGCCGGCCTTGAGGCCGATGGCGATTTCCCCAACGCCGGAATCCTTGAGATTGAGCGCATGCGCCCGGCCCTGGCTGCCATAGCCGATGATGGCGACCTTCTTGCCCTTGATCAGGTTGAGATCGGCGTCGCGATCGTAATAGACACGCATTTTTCTTCCTTCCCGTTTTTTGAATTCAGAGCATGATGCCGAAAAATGTGAAGCGGTTTTCGGTCGACATCATGCTCTATCTCTTTGATTAGAGCCGGATTCAGATTTCGGGTCGACTTGACCTGAAATCATCCGGCTCTAGAGGCCTTGCGGCCCGGTTTTTGCTCCGTGAAGAGCGAGAAACTGCTGCGTCGCCCGGACGGCATCGCCGCCAATCGCCGCATCAGTCAATTTTAGCCGGTCGCCGAGCAGCAGGCGGATCTGCACGTCGCGGGCGACCAGCCCGAAAAAGGTGCGGAATGCCGCTTCGGCATCCGAGAACTCGAGAAGCCCGGCCTGCCGACCGGCCTCCAGCACCGGCTTCAGGCGCCGGGCCAGCGCGAAACGCCCGTTCTCCAGCACGATGGCGCCAAGATCGTCGTTCCCGTCATTGCGCCGGATTGCGCCAGCACGGCCAATGGCGACGCGGTTCAGCGCGATCGATGTGTCGCTCGAAATCACCTTGAGCCAGTCCGAAGCGAAACGTGCGAGGCTCACCGTCAGCGAAGCAAGGGTAAGCCCCTTGCCGTCGACCGGCACCACCCGCACCTTGGAGGCCTGCCATTGAACAATTGCCGTCAACAGCCCGTCGCGATCGCCGAACCATTTGTAGAGCGTTTCCTTGGAACAGCTTGCCCGCCGCGCCACCGCGGTCATGGTCAACTGATCGCCCTCCTCGACCAGCAGGCGAAGCGCGGCGTCGAGCACGGCTTTCTGCCGCTCCGTCAGCGCTTCGCTGGTGTCGATGTCGACGCTTGCCTGCAACAAACTCTTTTCCTGCTCGATAACGGCGGCGGCCAGGGCCGTACCGTACGTTACGGTTCGGCGCGTCTATGACGTATTGCCGGACCCGGTGCAAGCCCTATCTCCGCTTTCTGACACCTTCCAGACCGGAACGGCCACCGCTCGAACGGCCACCGCTCGAACGGATGTCGCGGAGAGAAAAATGCTCGTCGGCCTGCTTGCATTGAGTGTTGCCGCCGCTTTCGCGGGCGCCGCTATCTATATCAGCGTTGCCGAGCAGCCGGCGCGGCTTCGCCTCGACGACCGTGCACTGCTGCAGGAATGGCAGCCTTCCTACAAGCGCGGCGCCGCCATGCAGGCGTCGATCGCCGTCGTCGCCTGTGTTCTTGGTGTCGTTGCCTGGTGGCAGACCGGCAGTCTCGGCTATCTCATCGGGGCGGTGCTGATCATCCTGCCATGGCCATGGACGCTGATCGCAATGATGCCGACAAACCGGTTGCTGGAGGCGATGGACGCAGCCGCCACCAATCCGCAGGCGCGGGCGTTGATTGTCAAATGGGGCAATTTGCATCTGGTTCGCGTCATGCTTGGCGTGCTGGCGGCACTGGCATTCCTCTGGGGCAGTGCTTGACGGCTGCAATCGACCTTCAGCGCCATCGGGACCACATCACTCCGGCATCGCCGGATGACGCAGCCGCCCGAGCAGAGCCGACAAGGTTTCCAGGTCATCATTGGAGAGCCTGGCGCCGACCAGCTCGGCGATCGATCGTCCGTAGACGGCCCACATGCGGCGGCGCGCCTCGCGGCCCTTCCGCGTAATGCGAACATTCTGTCCGCGACCGTCATCGGCAACCCTGAGCTTCTCGACCAGTCCGTCCGCTTCGAGCCGCGCCAGCAGCCGCGAGACGTTGTACTGCGCAAACAGCGTGCGCTCGATCAGCTGGAACGGCCGCAAGCCGCCCTCGCCGGCTTCGGCAAGCTCATGCAGCACATCGTACCAGGCAAGCGGTGGCAAGCCAGCGTTCTTCAGCGCGTCTTCGGCTCTTTCCAGCAGCTGGCGCGAAACGCGCATCAGGCGCGCCCAGGCCTTGATGGCCGCTGGCGAAGGATTCTCCGTCATGATGCAGCATAGGCGATAGATGCGTTTGCATCAAGCTTGCCAGTGAATGCAAATGCATCTATATATATGCAACTGCATTTATATCGGAAGGCACTGCCATGAAGCATGAAACCTGCGAGATCGCCGACATCCTGGAGACGGGCGGCCTGGTGACCGACAAGCTCGTTCTCGTCAGCCACCACCTTTGTCCCTATGTGCAGCGCGCGGCGATCTCGCTCTGCGAAAAGGACGTGCCGTTCGAACGCCTCACCATCGATCTCGCCGACAAACCGGCCTGGTTCAAGGCGATATCGCCGCTCGGCAAGGTGCCGCTGCTGCGCGTGCCGCAGAATGGCGAGGAAGCCGTGATCTTCGAATCGGCGGTCATCCTCGAATTTCTCGAGGAAACGCTGGCCAACCCACTCCATCCTGCCGACCCGTTGGCTCGCGCCCGGCATCGCGCCTGGATAGAGTTCGGCTCGGCCATCCTCAACGCCATTGGTCGGTTCTATTCCGCTCCGACCGAGGCCGCCTTCCTTGCCGAAAGCGAAGCTCTGTCGGCAATGTTCGATCGCCTCGAAATAGAACTGGCGGCTGGCCGGGCTGGGCCATGGTTTGCCGGCGAGCGCTTTTCACTGGTCGATGCTGTCTACGGCCCAGTCTTCCGCTATTTCGACGCCTTCGATCGGATCGGCGCGTTCGGTATCCTGAGCGGAAAGCCGCGTGTTGGGGCCTGGCGAAAGCGATTGCACGAACGCAAGTCGGTGAAGGACGCTGTCATCCCGGACTATCCACAGCGCCTTCATGCATTCCTGCAAGCGAAGGGTTCGCACCTTTCGAAACTCATCCGCCGCAGCGAGGCGGCCACTGCGCTTCCTTGATACCGATCCGCCTGAACGGATCGATCATGGTTCCAGCCACCATCGAGGCAAGGATGTTTGGCACCGGCGGGATTTTTGCCACCGACGCCACCAGCCTGTCGCGGACGAACGGCATCACGGTCGAATCCGACTGGTAGAACGGCGTCAGCATCAGCGACAGCGCCTGAAACACCCGGACATGCCATCGCCGCGCCTGGACATAGACCTCCAGCGCAGTATCGACACGATCCGTTCCTATGAGCGCATAGTTGAGCGCCGCCGCGTCAAGCAGCGCCATGTTCGCCCCTTGCCCGAGCTGCGGGCTGGTCGAATGCGCCGCGTCGCCGATGATCGCCCATCGCCGTCCGGCCGGCACCTTGAGCGTGTGATGG
Organism: Mesorhizobium sp. WSM2561; assembly: GCF_000513915.1. NCBI lineage: Bacteria > Pseudomonadati > Pseudomonadota > Alphaproteobacteria > Hyphomicrobiales > Phyllobacteriaceae > Mesorhizobium > Mesorhizobium sp. WSM2561. The sequence goes on along the minus strand of NZ_AZUX01000037.1, from coordinate 35,670 downwards.
CCGTAACGCGCCAGCGAAAGCTGATCGAAACTGTCGATCTGGCGTGTGAACGCCTCGCATTCGGGCCAAAGCCGAACCAGCCTCGCCTTCCAGGCGTCGAGGCCTGTCGCCCTGACCTGCTCTGCATCCGCCGGCTTCAGGCTCCAGAAGAATGCCGCCATCTTCTCGGCGCCCGGTTCCGGCCTGCCGATCGGCAGCACGCCGATCATCACGCTCGCTCTGTCGTAGCGCTGCAGCAGCGCGTGCTCGTCGAAACCGTCGCCGCGCCAGCCGAGTGACGCCCAGAACGCGCCATAGGCGAGCGGCCGCGGTTCACCCGGGCTCTCTACGCGCTGCCGCAATCTGGAGCGCGAACCGCTGGCATCGACGACCAGATCGAACGGCCCTATCCTGCGCCCGTTGCCGCAGATCAGCATTGCCCGTTCGCCGGTTTCCAGCGTCTCGAGCTCGACGCCGGTTTCGATGGTGATCGCCTCGCGCCGGACGGCGCCGAAAAGCACGCCGAACAAGGCCGCGCGGTGCACCGCCAGCCCGAAACGACCGCGGCGCTGCGCATCATAGCGGACGTCGAGCACGGTGCGGCCGGTTTTCGCATCGGCGCCATGCAGCCGGTCAATGCGGCTGCCAAGCGCCAGGATGTCATCGAGCAGGCCGAGATCGGCAAGCACCGTCAGCCCGGTCGGCTGCAGGATCAGCCCGGACCCGACCGGCTTTGGCTCGTCGAAGCGCTCGAAGATCGTGACCCGATGCCCGGCACGCTTCAGATAGAGCGCCGCGGCCAGCCCGGCCGGCCCGGCGCCGGCAATCGCGATGTCCAGAGAAATGCCCATTGCCCGCCGAATCGTCTCGCCCAGGCCGGACAGTCCTTCAGCGGTATCGGCAAAGCCGTCGCTCCTGGTATCGATGAGTCAGGTCTCGGCAGCGTCGAAAGCGTTCCGCGCGGCGCGCACCGCGCCATGATTGAGCTCGGCCCATTGGAGCAACTGATGCAGCGGCCCGAACATCGAGCGTCCGAGATCGGTCAGACTGTATTCGACGCTCGGCGGCTTGGTCGGGAAGACCTCGCGATGGACATAACCGTCGCGCTGCAGATCGTGCAGCGTCTGGGTGAGCATGCGCTGTGAAATGTCGGGCACCAGCCGCCGCAATTCGCCGAACCGGTACGGCTTTTCGGCCAGCGCCATCATCAGCAGCGAACTCCATTTGTTGCTGATGCCCTGGATCACATCGCGCACCGGACAGTCGGCAATGTTGCCCCCGCCGCTGCGCGCTTTGTAAATCTCGAGCTTCGACTTCAGACTGACGACCTTGCTGTCCATCGCTGGTTCCCTGCGCCTGCCTACCTCCCGCAAAACTGCCTTCTTTACGAGGGTCGGTCAATTCCTATTTTAGTGCTGGTCTCTTTTTGAGACTTATACAAGCACCCGCCGCTCCGGCGCAACGACAGGACTTCCCATGACCGATACCCTTCTCGTCACCGGCGCCTCCGGCCAGCTTGGCCGCGGCGTCGTCGATCATCTGCTGGACACGCTCAAGGTTCCGCCCGCACGCATCATCGCCGCCACCCGCAATCCGGAAAACCTCGCCGAGCTGGCAGCGCGCGGCGTCATCATCAGGCAAGCCGATTTCGATGACACCGCGTCGCTTGTCGAAGCATTCAAGGGCGCCGACAGGATCCTGATCGTCTCGACGGGCGAGATCGACCTTGGGGGCAAGCGCCTCAAGCAGCACGAAAATGCCGTCGCAGCCGCGCGGCAGGCCGGCGTTTCGCATCTGCTCTACACCTCGATGCCCAATCCTGAGCCGGGATCGCCAGTGCTGTTTGCGGGCGATCACTACGGTACCGAGCAGGCGATCAAGGCGAGCGGCATCCCCTACACGATTTTTCGCAACGGCTGGTATCAGGAGAACCTGTTCATGTCGCTGCCGCACGCCATTGCCTCGGGACACTGGTATACATCCGCAGCTGACGGCCGCATCGCCCATGGCGCTCGCGACGACATGGCCGCGGCGATCGCTGCCGGCCTTGCCTCGGGCGCCACCGAAAGCACGACATACACGTTGACCGGTCCGCAGGCCCATACCGTCGCCGAGATCGCGGCCCTGGTGACCGACGTCACCGGCAAGCCGATCGAGGTCGTCCAGCTTTCGGACGAGGCGTTGACCGAGGGCCTGAAGGCTGCCGGCGTTCCCGAGGGCTTTGCCCCAATCGTCACGTCCTTCGACACCAACACGCGCTCCGGCCGCATCGGCATGGTGACCGACGCGATCGAGACGCTTTCAGGCAGGAAGCCGCAATCGCTGAAGCAGTTTCTTGAAGCGAACAAGGCAGCGCTGGCCGGCTGAAGTCGGCCGTGGTCAGGGCATGTCGAGATTCAGGTCAGGCCGAGTCGAGAATGGTGGGTTCCGAGAACCGGAGCGGAGCGTACTTTCGGGTACGTGAGCACCGGAAGCGCAGGAACCCGCCGTTCGCAGGCCGGCCTCACCTGAATATCGGCATGCCCTAAATCGCCACCTGCGTTCCGATCTCGACCACACGTCCAGTCGGGATCTGGAAATACTCCGTCGCATCGGCTGCCGTGCGCGCCAGGCCGATGAACAGCTTGTCCTGCCACACCGGCATGCCGGAATTGGGTGACGCCTTGAGCGAGCGCCGCGACAGGAAGAAGGACGTCGTCATGATGTCGAACTTCCAGCCCTGCTTGCGGCAGATCGCCAGCGCACGCGGGATGTTGGGCTGTTCCATGTAGCCGAAGGTCAGTGTCACCCGCATGAACAGATCGTTGATCGTTTCCATCTTGACCCGGTCACTGTCAGGCACAACGGGCTGCTGCGCCGTCACCACCGAGAGGATGACGTTCTGTTCGTGCAGCACCTTGTAGTGCTTCAGGCTGTGCATCAGCGCGGTCGGCGCGCTGACGGGATCGCTGGTCAGGAACACGGCCGTGCCGGACACCAGCTGCGGCTTCTTCTTCAACAAATTGGCGGCAAGGAAATCGAGCGGAATCTCGTTCCTGCGCGTCTTGTCGAACAGATAGCGACTGCCGCGTATCCAGGTCCCCATGATCAGCCCCATGATGCAGGCCACGGCGATTGAAACCCATCCCCCTTCCACGAATTTCACGATATTCGCCAGGAAGAAGCCGGTGTCTATCGTGCCAAACAGCAGCGCCAGCGCCGCAGCGAGCGCGGTCTGCCATTTCCATTGCCACCGCATCACCACGAACAGCAAGATCGTCGTCATCAGCATCTCGCCTGTCACCGAAATTCCATAGGCGGAAGCCAGCGAACTCGAACTGCCAAAGCCGACGACCAGCAGCATCACGCCGAGCGCGAGAATGAGGTTCACGCGCGGCATGTAAATCTGGCCAAGCTGCATCTCGGAAGTATGCTGAACTTCGATTCTGGGCAGAAGATTGAGCTGCACCGCTTGCCGGGTCAGCGAAAACGCCCCGGAGATAACGGCTTGACTGGCGATGACAGTCGCTGCTGTTGCGAGCCCGACCATCGGTATCAGTGCCCACTCCGGCAGCATCTGGAAGAACGGATTGTCGGGCACGCCCCCATGAGCAAGAACGAATGCGCCTTGCCCAAAATAGCTGAGCAGCAGGCAGGGAAAGACGATCCAGAACCAGGCCAGCACGATTGGGCGGCGACCAAAATGGCCGAGATCAACGTAAAGCGCTTCGGCACCGGTAACCGCCAGAAAAACCGCGCCGACGGTGAGAAACGCACCCGCTTTGGCCTCGGCAAGGTAGGCGACTGCATAGTAGGGGTTGATTGCCAAAAGCACCGATGGATCATCGCTAATGTGCACCAATCCGGCGATGCCGATCGCCAGGAACCAGAGCGCCGTCACCGGCCCGAAAACCGAGGCCACCCTGCCGGTCCCGAAACGCTGCACGGCAAACAGGACGGCAAGAATCACCAATGTAATGGGAACCACATATGGATCGAACGCCGGGGTCACGACGCTCAGCCCTTCCACCGCTGAAAGCACCGAAATGGCCGGCGTTATGATCGCGTCGCCGAAAAACAGTGCGGCTCCGCACAGACCGATGACAAGAATGATGCCGGAGCCAGCCGGATAGGCTTTCCGGGCCAGCGCCATAAGCGACAGGGTACCGCCCTCACCCTTGTTATCCGCCCGAAGCACGAAGGCGACATACTTTATGGTCACGATAATCGTCAGTGCCCAGACGATCAGCGACAGAATGCCCAGAACGGCACTGCGCGGATCGGTGCCCGACGAAGCATGCAGTGCTTCGCGAAGCGCATAAATAGGGCTGGTGCCGATATCGCCATAGACCACGCCGAGAGCGCCCAGCATCAGGACCTTGGTGCTGTGCTTTTCGACCTCAGGATGGCTGGATTGTTCGACTGGTTCTGCCTCACTACCACTGTTGGTAAGGGCCATGGACGACACTCCGATAAGCGCGCGGTGCTCTACGCTTGCTGCAATGCAATATCAAGTGCCCCAACGTGATGGCTGCCATGTCCGCAAAGCGAGGCTTCCATCTCTACCACCCACAGGCCTTAAGAAATCTTTTGACCGTGCCGGCCATGCCATACTCCAACGCATCGGCTGTCAACCCGTGTCCGATCGACACTTCAGCCAATGCCGGGATGCGTTTTGCCAATGCCGGCAGGTTGTTCACCACCAGATCGTGGCCGGCATTGACCTGAAGCCCGGCGGCAAGTGCTGCATCCGCGGTTTTTCCCAATCTTTCCAGCTCATTCGCCGCTTTTGCCGAATCCGAATGAAAGCTGCCATACGGCCCCGTGTAGAGCTCGATCCGGTCGGCGCCGGTGTAGCGCGCGGCGTTCATGCCTGACGGATCCGGGTCGGAAAACAACGACACGCGAAAGCCCCCTTTTTTCAGCCGTTTGACGATCGGTGTCAGGAACGCCGCCTCGGCGGCAAAGTTCCAGCCATGGTCGGAGGTGGCCTGGGCAGGGTCGTCGGGCACCAGCGTCACCTGCTCCGGCTGGTGCTTTTCCACAAGCGCCAGGAAATCCTCGCTCGGGTAGCCCTCGATGTTGAACTCTGCCTTGGGGAATTCGTCGTCGATCAGCGCCCTGATCTCCGGCAGGTCGGAATGCCTGGTGTGCCGCTCGTCGGGCCGCGGATGCACGGTCAGGCCATGCGCGCCCGCGGCCAGCGCCAGGCGCCCGAGCCCAATCAGGCTTGGCCACGGCAGGTCGCGCCGGTTGCGCAGCATGGCGATGGCATTGAGATTGACGGAGAGTTTTGCAGGCATGGCTTCTCGAGTCCGAACATAATCGCGGCCATCTATACCGCCTTTGGCGGGAACAGACAGGGGGTTTGCGGTGTTCCAGAGGGACGTATAATATCCAGCAAGAGGAAGACCCGTGAATTATCTTGAAGACGTGCCGGCGGTTCGCCGCATCGACACCGACCGCGACGACCTGTTCGCCATCGACGTCGTCGGCCATGTCACGGCGGCCGATGCGGAAAACCTGTTCGGATTGCTGGAGGCGGCCTATGCGCTGCACCCGAAAATCGACGTGCTGGTGCGCCTGATCGGCCATGAAGGCGTCGATTGGGCCGATGTGTCGGACGAAACGCTTGAACAGGGCACGGCCCATGCCGCGGAGCATGTCGGCCGCTGCGCTGCGCTCGGCGAGCCGAACTGGGTACCCAACGCACAGAGCGTGCTGCCTGCTTCCTCGCCTGTCGAGCTCAGGCATTTCGAGGCAAAGGACGAAGCATCCGCCTGGGAATGGCTCGCCGCCAGACCGCTGGCCCCACGCTGACGCAGGTCGACCCCGTGCCAGTCCCAGATTCCTGGTCCATGGGGCAACTCGACCGGCCTATCTGACAATCGTCAGCCGTTCCGACGCGCGCGTGATTGCCGTGTAGAGCCAGCGCTGGCGGGTTTCCTTGAACGCCCAGCTTTCGTCGAAAAGCACGATCTCGTTCCACTGCGAGCCTTGCGCCTTGTGCACGGTCAGCGCGTAGCCATAGTCGAAATCGTCGAAGCGTTTTTTCTGCTGCCAGGGAATGTCGGCGTCCGGGTCCTCGAACGCCGCTTTGAGCAGCTTGATCTTGGCGACGCCGCGGTCCGGATCGTCCTCCTCCGGGGAGACCAGCAGATTGATGCCGGGTTTCACCGTCTCGCGCGACGAGGTCATCACCTTCCACAGCGAGCCGTTGAGCAGTCCCTTGGCTGGGTCGTTGCGCAGGCAGACGAGCTTGTCGCCGGCCTGTGGATAGTCGGCATTGAACCCCTTCAGCTCGCGCAACCGCTGATTATAGCGACGCCGCGTCCTGTTGGTGCCGACCAGCACCTGGTCCGCCTTCAGCACCAGTTCCTGGGTGACATCCTCCTTGCCGATCACCTGCGCCGCGCCATAGTCGCCGCGCATGAACTCGCGGCCCTCGCGCACGTCGAGCGCCAGCCGGATGATCGGGTTGTCGCGTGCCTGCCGGTGGATCTCGGTGAGCAGAATATCCGGCTCATGCTCGGTGAAGAAGCCGCCGCCCGAGATCGGCGGCAACTGGCCGGGATCGCCGAGAACCAGGATCGGCGTGCCGAAACTCAAGAGGTCGCGGCCAAGCTGCTCGTCTACCATCGAACATTCGTCGATGACGACGAGCTTGGCCCGCGAGATCGGGCTTTGCCGGTTGAGCGAAAAGGTCGGCGACATCGAAGTCTTGCCGGTCACCTCGTCCGCCACCGATTCCTCGCCCTTCGGCCGGTAGATCAGCGAATGGATGGTGCGGGCATTGACCGCGCCCTTGGAACGCAGCACCTGCGCCGCCTTGCCGGTGAAGGCGGCGAACTGCACCTGGCCGTCGACATGCTCGGCGAAATAGCGCGCCAGCGTCGTCTTGCCGGTGCCGGCATAGCCGAACAGCCGGAACAGCTGCGGCTTTCCGGTCTTGAGCCAGGTGGCGACCGCCTTCAGCGCATCGTCCTGTTGAGGGGAGAATTCCATCAGCGCGAGAGACCGGATTCGCGAGGGAAAGACAAGGCGCAACGATCATCGGCGGCGGGCCGCACCGCCTCCAATGACGCAATTTATCAGGCAGAGATCAGAACGTAAAGAGAACGAGCATGGTTCGAAACGGTCTAGCCGGTCGGGCCGCCACGACCTTCGGTCGGGCTGGGGTCGTTCTCAAGCAGGATCGGCTTGCCATGCGGCGTTGCATGCGCGGCGCGTTCCCAGGCGGCAGCGAGCGCATCGATGTCGCCCTTGCCGGCAACCCCTTTCGCCGACAGCAAATTTTCCAGCGCCGCCAGCCAGTGCTCGTAATAATCGTGGCCATCGCTTGCGGCACCAGGCTGCTTGACCTCGGCGGACAAGGCGTCCGCCCATTCGCTCCAGGAGAACAGGCCGCTGTCGTGCAGCGCGACCGTCATGGCGAAGGCTTCCGCCTGCCACGGCTCGGCGAATACCGGCGCATCCGCCGGCAGCGTGGCGGTGGCTGACTTCGCCTCACGCCGGCTCAAGATAGCTCTCCCAGGCATCGATCGACACGGTCAGCATCGGGTCGGCGCCCTCGCCCCAGATCTCGGCGCCGTCAAAAACCACCGTATAGACCCATTGCGGGTTTTCGCCTTGGCCATGTGCATTGGTGTCAGGGAAGACAAAACCAGCGCGCACCGCCTCGACGGCGCCTTGCTTGCCGCGTGCGTAGCGTGGCAACCTTGTGTGGCCGGCCGGATGGAAATTCTTCGTGCGCACCAGATCGCCTGCCTTGAACCGGGCCGGCGTGGCGATCGGCCGGTCGCATGGGCCGCCCTTGGCCAACACTGCCGGCACGTTTTCGGCCTTCAGCACCCGCTTTGGCGTCGCGGCAGGGTCGACCGCCTTGCCCGCGGCCAGATCGCGGTCGCTGACGAAGCCGTGCCGCTTCAGCAAGGTTTCGAGCGCCTTGATCCAGATCTCATAATAGCTGGAGCCATAATAGTCGGCGGGATGCAGCAATTCCCGCGCATGCCGGCTCTCATCGATGGTCCAGACGCCCATGGCGCCGGCGCACAAGGTCACGCCAAGCGCCCGCCTTTCCCAGGCGGCATGGAAACAGGGCTCGTCCTTTTCGGGTGCGACCGGCCCGAACCCCATCTGCCCGCCGAGATCCTGCGGCCCATTCATGCCGGCTCCCGCGCCAGTCGGGTGCCGATCATCGCGTCGCGCGTCACCAGATCCGCCAGCCGCTCCTCGCTCCAGCCGTCGGTGCCCTTCGGCCGCATCGGCACGACCAGGTAACGCAATTCGGCGGTGGAATCCCACACCCGGATCTTTGTCGTTGCCGGCAAGGTCAGCCCGAATTCATCGAGCGCGCCGCGCGGATCGATGACCGCGCGCGAACGATAGGACGGCGCCTTGTACCAGACCGGCGGCAGGCCGAGCACCGACCACGGGTAGCAGGAGCACAGCGTGCAGACGACGAGATTGTGCGTGTCCGCAGTGTTGAACACGGCCTGCATGTGCTCGCCCTGCCGGCCGGTGTAGCCGAGCGAGCCGATCGCCGCCGTCGCGTCGCGTTTCAGCAAAACGGCAAAGTCCGGCTCGACCCACGCCTTCGCCACCACCTTGGCGCCGTTGCGCGGACCGATCTTTGTCTCATAGGTGTCGACGATCACGTCGATCGCGGCCGGATCGATCAGCCCTTTCTGGGTGAGGATCGTCTCCAGTGCGCGCACCCGGGCGGCAAAAGGATCAAGCTCGTTGTCGTGATTATGATCGTGGGACATGGCCGTAAATTACGGCTGCAAGCGTTCCACCGCAAGCGCCGCGGTTTGGGCCAGCCCGTCGGCTTCTATTCGGCCGCCGCCTTGTGCGGCTCGCCCTGCAACGCTTCTCCGTTCTCGAACAGCGACGGCTGGTCGACGGCCTCAACAGGTGGCTGCTCATGCCGGCGCTTCGGCCACAGCCCGACAAGCCAGCCCGAAAAATGCTCCATGTAGACATAGATGACCGGCGTGACGAACAGCGTCAGCGCTTGCGAAGCGACGAGGCCGCCGACCACCGCCACGCCGAGCGGCTGGCGCAGTTCGGCGCTGGCGCCGGCGCCGAGCGCGATCGGGATCGTGCCCATCAGTGCCGCCAGCGTCGTCATCATGATCGGCCGGAAGCGCCTTAGGCAGGCCCTGTAAATTGACTCGAGCGGCGACATCCCCTCGCGCCTGAGTTCGAGCGCGACGTCGATCATCATGATGCCGTTCTTCTTGACGATGCCGATCAGCATCAGGATACCGATGACCGCAATCACCGACAGGTCCATCCCCGCAAGCCGCAGTGCAACAAGCGCGCCGAGCACCGCCGACGGCAGTCCGGTCAGGATGGTGAGCGGATGGATAAAACTCTCGTAGAGGATGCCGAGGACGATATAGATGGTCAGGATCGCGCCGGCGATCAGCAGGCCCTGGTTGGCAAGCGAATCCTGAAACGTTTTCGCCGTGCCCGAAAAATTGGTCGAGATCGTCGCCGGCATGCCGATCTTTTCCTTCAGCGCATCGATGCGGCTCACGCTGTCGCCGAGGGCGACGCCCTGCGGCAGGTTGTAGGAGATGGTCACTGCCGGAAGCTGGCCGAGCTGATTGACGGTCAAGGCGCCGGCGGTCCGATCGACGCGGGCAAAGGCGCCCAGCGGCACCAGGCTGCCGCTGGCCGTCCTTACCTTGATCGCCAGCATCCTTTCTGGCGACCACTCGATCCTCGGGTCGAGCTCCATGATCACCTCGTAGCTATCGGCCGAACCGAAGATGGTCGAGACCTGCTCGGTGCCGAAACCGCCATAGAGGCTGGAGCGCAACGTATCGGTGTCGACGCCGAGCGTCGCCGCCTTGTCGCGGTCGACCACCAGCGACGCCTGCAGGGCGTTGTTCTGCAAGTCATTGGTGACGTCGGTGAAGGCGCTACGGTCGGCGGCCATCGCGTCGGTGAGCTTCTGCGCCCAGCTGTCCGCCGCGCCGATGTCGAGACCCTGCACGACGAGTTGATAGGCGCTGGCCGAAGCGCGCGCGCCGAGCCGCAGGTTCTGCACCGGCTGCATGAAGGTTTCGATGCCGGCGACATTGGCCAGCTGCCGCCGCAGATCCGAGAGCACCTTGTCGATATCGGGGCGCTGGTCCTTGTCCTTCAACTGCACAAAGAGCTGGCCTTGGTTCAGCGCATTGTTGCCGCTGCCCACCGACCACCCGACATGCGAGACATAGGGTGAATGGGTAAAGACATCAGCCACTTGCCCCTGCAGCTTCACCATGGCGTCGAACGAGATGTCCTGGCGCGCGGTGGTCGTCACCGAGATCTGGCCGATATCCTCCTGCGGAAAGAAGCCCTTCGGCGAGGTCTGGATCAGCCAGGCCGACAGTGCGGCCGTCCCAATGAAGACGAGAAAAACCAGGAAACTGTGCCGCAGGCAAAAGGTCAGCAGCCGGTCATAACCCCGCATGAAGAAATTATGCCTGTGACCTTCGCCCCGCGCCGCTTCGCGCTCGGCCTTCACAGACAAAAGCCGCGAGCACAGCATCGGCGTCAGCGTCAGCGACACGAACATCGAGGCCAGGATGGCGACCGTCACCACCACCGCGAATTCGTTGAAGATGCGCCCGATCACTCCGCCCATCAAAAGCACGGGGATGAACACAGCGACCAGCGAGATCGAGATCGAAATAATGGTGAAGCCGATTTCGCGCGCGCCCTTCAGCGCCGCCTCGAAGGCCGAGAGCCCCTCCTCCTCCATGTGGCGAAAAATGTTCTCCAGCATGACGATCGCGTCGTCGACGACAAGGCCGACAGCCAGGGTCAGGCCCATAAGCGAGATGTTGTCGATGGAAAAGCCGAACAGGAACATGGCGCCGAGTGTGGCGATCAGCGAGATCGGCACCGCTACCGCTGGGATGATCGTCGCCGTTACCCGGCGCAGGAACAGGAAGATCACCATCACTACCAGCGCGATGGTGAGCAGCAGCGTGAACTGCACGTCGTCGACCGCTTCGCGGATCGACGTCGAGCGGTCGTTGAGCAACCGGATGCTGGCCGCCGCCGGCATCTGATCCTGGAAGGACGGCAGCATCGCCTTGACCCGGTCGACGACGTCGACGGTGTTGGCATCGGGCTGGCGCTGCACCGCCATGATGATCGCGCGGGTGCCGTCGTACCAGCTTGCCGTCGTCGTGGTCTCGACGGAATCGATGACGCGGGTGACCTCGCCGAGCCGCACCGGACGGCCGTTCCTGGTGGCAATGATGATGTTGGAAAATCCCGCCGCGTTGTTCAGTTGCGTATTGGCGGTGATGGTCAGCTGCTGCTTGTCGTTCTGCAGCACGCCGAGCGGCGTGTTGCTGTTGGCCGAGGCGATCGCCGTCTGCAGCTGGTCGATCGAAATACCGTGTGCGGCGAGCGCCGTCGGATCGATCTGGACGCGCACCGCGTATTTCTGCTGGCCGAAGATCGAGACCTGCGCCACGCCTTCGATCGTCGACAGCGACGGCGAGATCACATTCTCGGCAAAGGCATCGAGATCTGTCAGCGGAACGGTGTCGCTGACCAGCGACATCAGCAGGATCGGCGCATCGGCCGGATTGACCTTGCGGTAGCTCGGCGGGCTGGTCATCTCGGGCGGCAGTTGCCGCTGCGTTCGCGCGATCGCCGCCTGCACGTCGGCGGCGGCCGCATCGATATCGCGGTTAAGCACGAACTGGATGGCGATCGAGGTCGAGCCGAGCGCGTTGGTGGTCGAGATCGAATCGATGCCGGCGATGGTGGTGAACTGCTTGATCAGCGGCGTTGCCACCGAGGTCGCCATGGTTTCCGGCGAGGCGCCGGGCAGCGAGGCCGAGACGTTGACCACCGGAAACTCGGCGCTCGGCAGAGCGGCCACCGGCAGGAACTTGTAAGCGAACAGCCCGCCCAGCACGAGCGCAAACGACATGAGCAGGGTGGCGACAGGCCTGCGGATGCAGAATTCGGAGATCATGGCCGCGTCCCGCCCGCCTTGCCGGCCTCGGCAACCCTGGGAGACGCCAGATCACCGGCCTCGCCTTCGCGGACCGGCGCGCCGTCCTTCAGCTTTGCCTGGCCTTCGACGACGACATTTTCGCCGCTTTTCAGCCCCTCGCCGATAGCGCTGTTGTCGCCTTCGGTCAGTGCGACCTGGACGGGCCGCACCTCCACGGTGTTGTCGGGCTTGATCACATAGACGAACGGCCCCTTCTGGCTAGGCTGCACCGCAACCGTGGGAACCGACGTCATTTGCGGCATGATGCCGGCATCGAGCACGACATTGACATATTGGCCCGGCCACAGCGAAAGATCGGGGTTGGGCACGCTGGCCCGCGTTGCGATCGTGCCGGAGGCGGTGTCGACGCTGGAATCGACGAAATCGAGGGTCCCCTTGCCGATCGGGGTCGGGTCGCCGTCCCTGGTCAGCGTGACTGCGGCTTGCCTTGGCGCCGCCAGCGCCTTGTGCAAAAGGGCAAGATCGCTTTCCGGAAGATTGAAGTCCACCCGCAACGGGTGCATCTGGGTGATGGTCACCAGCGGGGCCGACGTGCTGCTGCCGCTGTTGGTGGTGACGAGATCGCCGATCGCGACGCTAATCGCACCCAGCCTGCCGGAAATCGGCGCCGTGATCGTGGCAAAGCTGAGTTGGACCTCGTCCGCATCGATCGTTGCTCTGTCGGCATCGACCGTGGCCGCGGCGGACTTCTGCGCGGCGATCGCCTGGTCATAGGTCTGCTGCGTGCCGGCCTGCCTGGCGACAAGAGCCTTGGCACGCTCAAGATCGGCCGTCGCACTGGCAAGCAGCGCCTGGTCCTTGGCGAGCGTCGCCTGGTCACGGGCCAATTGCGCCTTCAGCGCGCGGTCGTCCAGCGAGAACAGAAGGTCGCCGGCCTTCACCATCTGCCCGTCCTTGACGGCGATCGATGTGATCTGGCTCGAGATCCGCGCATTCACGCTGACCACGGCGGGCGAGGATACAAAGCCGATGGCGTAGCGCCGGATCGGGAAATCGGCCGTCGAAGCGGTGGCGGCAACCACCGCGGTCGCACGTGCGGCATTCGCGGCGGCCGCCGGTTTGTCAGGCGCCTGACCCGCTGACAGCATCTGCCGGACCTTGTCCGTTGCCGCGGGCGAAAGATAGTGCCCAGCCGTGACAAGGCAGGCGACCGCAAGCATCGCAAACACGATCTTTCCACGCATCGTCAAAGACCTTCCATCGACACGCCGTGGTTCGGTGGTCATGTCTGGGTATAACTCGCAGCCTCGTGCCGCGGTTTCACCAATAGATAGAGGGCGCCGAGGGCAAAAAAGGGCCAAAACCCGGGATTACGAAGATTTAATGTGCAGTGCACAATAAAACGGCAGCTACCGCAGCATCGGCCACAGTGTCGCTGCCAGCAGCACGCCCATGGCGACGTTGAACCATTTCAGCCGCACCGGGTCCGACAGAAAACCGCGCAGCGCCGTGCCGAAACCTGCCCACACCGAAACGCTCGGCAGGTTGACGACGGTGAAGGCTATCGAAACCAGCGCCACCGACAGAAACGGATGCTCCGGAACGGCATAGACGGCCATGGCGGTGATCGCCATCACCCACGCCTTGGGATTGACCCACTGGAACGCTGCCGCATCGATGAAGCGCATCGGTCGCGCCTTGGCCTCGCCCTTGCTGCTGAGCGAACGCGACATGGCGATCTTCCAGGCGAGATAGAGCAGATAGACGCCGCCAGCGATCTTCAATGCAGTGTCGAGAACCGGAAACGCAATCAGCACCGCGCCAAGACCGAAGCCGACGGCAAGCAACAGCACGAGGAAGCCGATGCTGATGCCCAACATGTGCGGAATGGTTTTGGCAAAACCGAAATTCACGCCGGAGGCCAGAAGCATGAAGTTGTTCGGCCCCGGCGTGATCGAAGTCACGAAGGCATAGACCAGCAGGGCAAGAAATGCATCGAAAGACATTGGCTCCCTTCCAGTCGACCCAACACGTTCCGGCATGAGGCTGACGATCAGGATCGCCAGCCTGCTTACATCCCTTGCGGGCCGCGATTCATCGCCGCCACGCCGGTGCGGCAGATCTCGACCAGGCCGAGCGGCTTCATGATGGCGATGAACTGGTCGATCTTGGACCCCTTGCCGGTGATCTCGAAAATGAAATGCTCGGTGTTGGCGTCGATGACGCTGGCGCGGAAGGCATCGGCCAGCCTCAGCGCCTCGACGCGGCCCTCGCCGGTGCCGGCCACTTTCACCAGCGCGAGTTCCCGCTCCAGCGGCCGTTCCTGGCCGAGCTCGTGCGAGCGCACGGTGAGGTCGACGACACGGTGCACCGGCACGATGCGCTCGAGTTGGTGCTTGATCTGCTCCAGCACATGTGGCGTGCCGCGCGTCACGATGGTGATGCGTGACAGATGCTTCTCGTGCTCGGTTTCGGACACGGTCAGGCTCTCGATATTGTAGCCGCGTCCGGAAAACAGGCCGATGACCCGGGCAAGCACGCCCGGCTCATTGTCGACCAGCACGGAAAGCGTGTGGATCTCCGGTCTTTCCGTCTCCTTGGCGATGAAGTAGGCAGAACCGGTGGGTTGAAGGTGCTGTGGCATCATCTTGTCCTGTATCTGGCCGGTCCGTCGCCGGTGTTTGTCAATGTTCGAAGAGAATGTAGGCGCTGGTCAGCGCTGCCGGGAAACCGCCGATCTTGCCGGCCCAGGCCTCACGTTTGGTTTTGATGAAGGCATCGGCATAACTGATGCCAGCATCGAAGAGGTTTCCGTAGAAGCGCGCCATGAACTGCATCGTCGCTGCGTCGTCGACTCTTTCGACGGTCAACAGCGTGCGCCGCGCGCCGGCCACGGACAGTGCAAGCGGCAAGCCGCGCACAGTCGAGGTGACGCCGATGTCGCCGAGGGCGGTATCGCACGCCGACACCACGACGAGCTGCGAGGACCGCAGGTTCCAACTCAGCAGTTCTCGGGCATACACTATGTTATCGCCATCGCCTTCCTTCGGCTCGTCCGACAGCTTGGCATCGGAAAGCACAAAGCCGGCATTCATGAGCTGCTCCGACAGCCCCTCGCCGTGCGTGAAGAAACCGTGTGTCGAGAAGTGCAGGATCGCCTTGCCACCGGCAGCCGCCTCGGTACCATCATTGCCTTTGGCTTGCTGTACCGCCATCCCCCGCGCGCCGGCGAGCGCCGCGATCCTTTCAACCTCTGCGCGCGAGCCGGGCAGGTAGGCTCTGCCAGCCGCGTCGCCGTAGAAAAGACCGCCCGCAAGCAGCGCTGCATCGTTGGTTGAAGGCCGGTCTCCCTTCGCCCGGAATTCATACGCCTGCCGGCTGGTGGCGATATGCACGTCGACCAGTTCGCCCAACCGCTTGTGGCCAGCCGGCCGCAGCTCGGCGAAATCGAACTGATAGAGGAAATCGGCGGGAATGACGTAGAGTGCCTTGGCGTCCTCCGCCGCGGCGCCAAGGGCCTTGCCGAGCCTGGCAAAGAAGTTTCTGCCGGGGCCGGCCTTGCCGTCCCGCATGTCGACCGCATCGACTTCGACGACCTCGGTGGGTCCGGTTGCACGGGAGATCGTGGCGAATATCCGATATCTGTCCGGGGCGCCGCCCCTGTCTGCTCGCCACTCGCCGATTATCGCCAGATCGACGATGACGTCGCCTGCCGCCGGCCTGGCGAGCGGCCTGGCCTCTTCGACCGAACTGCGGATCCATGGTGCAGCCGGCTGCTGGCCGCGCTTTTCCAGAGCGGCATTCAATGCCTTGCGCGAATCTTCCATCGCTTGCTGCTGCGGCATCAGCGTGTCGGTATAGTATGTGGCCGTCACGATCTCGCGGAAGCGGCCGAAATCGCTGAAATAGGTCCTGATCGAATCACGAAGCGCCTGGTCGTCAGTGGTCTCGGCCTCGGCGCGCAATTGCCGCTCGGTGCCTCGCGTCAGCGTCTTCCAATTGTCGAGCACAGCCGCGAACAGGTCCGCCGCGTCGGCATTGCGTGTCGCGAGATCGGCGAGCGAACCCAGCATCTCGTCGACGAGGATACGCACGGCCTGCCCGGCGCGCAGACTTCCCGAAGCCGAAACGCTCGAGCGCGCCCAGTCGAACATGACGGCGTCGAGCTTGCGATAGCTTTCCAGGGCAGCCCTGGCATTCGTTTTCTCTTGCAGCCGCGCCTGCGCAAGCGCCGCCTCGAAGGTCATGGGATGCGCTTCGCCCAGGCTCTCGCGCGCTGTTGTCACAGCGTGTTCGCGATAGGCTTCGGCATCCTTGGTCAACGCCATCTCCTCGGCCTTGTCGGCGTAGAGATCGAAGAAGGCCAGCGACTGCTCGATATCGGCCCCCTCAGTGAAACGCGTCGTGTCGCGCGCCTGGATCTGCTCCCTGCTCAAATTGCGTTCGCCAAGACGAAATTGCGCATAGGCCTGCCAGCGTTCGGTCTGTCTGCGGTAGCCGGCATCGAACCCCGGCGCGGCAACGATGCGCGCGATAGCGGCGAGTGCTGCCTCGGCATCCTTCCAGCGCTCAGCCTCGAACAGGTCGTGCGCCATGTTCATGGCGGAAATCACCGTGTCGTTGGCGCCGCCGCCGAAAGCCTTGAAGCGCTTGTCATAGGCATATTTGTCGAATTCCAGCGCGGCGGTTGGCAGCTTGAGCGAGCGCAGCACCGCGGCGCGGTTGTTCATGATGCGCCAAAGGTCGGCATTGTCCTCGCCGAGCGACTTCAGGCCGGTCTCGTAGATGAACTGGTAGGCAGCTTCCGCCGATGCGAGCTGGCCGGAAGCGTGCAGCGTCTGCGCCAGCCCGTCATAGGCCGACAGGCCTTCGGCGCTGCCCATGCCGAAATGATCGGCCAGGATGTTGAGCGCGCGGTAGCCAAAATGGATGGCGTCCTCGTAATTCTTCTCGTCGCGCAGGAAGGCGGCGACGTTGAACTGCAGGAATCCCTTGCCTGGCCCGGTATCCGTCTCCATCAGCTTGGAATCGAGGCCGCGCTGGAAGACGCGCTGCGCCGCCTCAAAGCCGGCGAAACGGTTGAAATGTTCGCCGGCCTGCCCGATCGTCTTGAAGAACTGGTCGGCATCGCCATTCAATTCCATCGCGTTGAGCGCCGAGATCAGGCGTTTCTCGGCGATGTCAGCGCGCTTGGCGGTGAGTTGCGAATAGGCAGCGTCGACGCGCGCGTTGAGCGTTTGCTCCGAATCCGGTCCTGAGCGCCGCGCGATCGCGTCGACATGGAGGTCGAGCAGCTTGTCCTGTTGGTCAGGTCGCCCGGTGCGACCCGCCGCGTCGGCCAGAAGCAGCGCGAATTCATCCGCGCGGCTCTGGTCGAGGTCGCGGATGACGCTGTCCGCCCGCCCGATCAGCGTGTCGTAAAGATCCTGCCAGCGCCCGGCATACATATCAGCCTGCGCCAACAGGTAGGCCGCGTAGGCGGCTGCTTTCGGGTCGCGCTTCGCGAAATCCCCGTCGATCAGCGCGAGCGCCTTCTGGCGCGCATCGGCAAAATCCGACTTGCGGATAGCCGTCTCGACCGCCTGGATTTCCGGCGGCCGCGGCGTAGCCTGGCCGGACGTTTGCCCGCCGATCGCCGGGGCCTGCTCGGCCAGGACGGCTGTGCCGAGCGTGAGGACGAGCACCCCCGCCAGGCCGAGACCCACCATCCGTGCGCGCGGCGAACGGATTGCGGCAAACCCCGGGCGCGCCATTTTGCTCATGCCGCGCTCCTTGTCATCCTCAGGCCTACACCAGTTCCCTGCCCTTGGCGTCGATGGCGTTGGCCACCGCCTCGTCGGTCGCCTCGTCCGGCAGCAGCATCTCGTTATGCGCCTTGCCCGACGGGATCATCGGGAAGCAGTTGGCAAGTGTGGCGACCCGGCAGTCGAAGATCACCGGCTTTTTCACCGAAATCATCTCTTTGATGGCGTCGTCCAGCTCGTCCGGCTTCTCGCAGCGGATGCCGTGGCCGCCATAGGCTTCGGCAAGCTTGACGAAATCCGGCATCGCCTCGGTGTAGGAATGCGACAGCCGGTTGCCGTGCAGAAGCTGCTGCCACTGCCGCACCATGCCCATGTACTGATTGTTGAGGATGAAGATCTTGATCGGCGCCTCGTGCTGCACCGCGGCGCTCATCTCCTGCATCGTCATCTGCACCGAGGCGTCGCCGGCAATGTCGATGACCAGCGCATCCGGGTGCGCAATCTGGACGCCGAGCGCCGCCGGCAGGCCGTAGCCCATCGTGCCGAGCCCGCCGGAGGTCATCCAGCGGTTCGGCTTCTCGAAATGATAGTGCTGCGCCGCCCACATCTGGTGCTGGCCGACCTCGGTGGTGATGTAGGTGTCCATATCCTTGGTCAGCGCATAGAGCCGCTGCACGGCATATTGCGGCATGATGACGTCGTGGTTCATCTTGTAGGCGAGCGAATCCCGCGCCCGCCATTTCGCGATCTGCTCCCACCAAGGGTGCAGCGCCTTCTTGTCGGCCCTGGCGGTCGCCCGCCACAGCCGCACCAGATCCTCCAGCACCCGGCCGACATCGCCGATAATGGGCACATCGGTGTGGACGTTCTTGTTGATCGACGACGGATCGATGTCGATATGGATTTTTTTCGAGTTCGGCGAGAACGCGGTGAGCCGGCCGGTGATGCGGTCGTCGAAGCGCGCGCCGATGCAGACCATGACGTCGCAATCATGCATCGCCATGTTGGCTTCATAGGTGCCGTGCATGCCGAGCATGCCCATCCAGTTCCTGCCCGATGCCGGATAGGCGCCAAGGCCCATCAGCGTCGAGGTTATCGGGAAGCCGGTCAGGTCGACCAGTTCGCGCAGCAAATGGCTGGCTTCCGGGCCGGAATTGATGACACCGCCGCCGGTATAGAGGATCGGCCTTTTCGCGGCGGCCATCAGCTCGACCGCCGCCTTGATCTTTTCCAGGTCACCCTGGACCTTAGGCTGATAGCTGGTGCGCGGCGCCGTCTGCGGCGGCACATAGATGCCCTTGGCGAACTGCACGTCCTTCGGGATATCGACGACGACCGGGCCGGGGCGACCTGTCGTCGCGACGTGAAAGGCCTCATGGATAATCGCCGCGAGATCGTTGACGTCCTTCACCAGCCAATTGTGCTTCGTGCAGGGCCGCGTGATGCCGATCGTGTCGCACTCCTGGAACGCATCCGAGCCGATCAGCGAGGTCGGCACCTGACCGGTCAGGCAGACCAGCGGGATCGAATCCATCAACGCATCCTGCAGAGGCGTGACCGCGTTGGTGGCGCCCGGCCCCGATGTCACCAGCATGACGCCAGCCTTGCCGGTCGAGCGCGCATAGCCCTCCGCCGCATGACCGGCGCCCTGCTCGTGACGGACGAGGATGTGCTCGACCTCGTCCTGTTGGAAGATTTCATCATAGATCGGGAGAACCGCGCCGCCCGGATAGCCGAAAACATGCTTGACGCCATTGTCCTTCAGCGCCTGCACCACCATTTCGGCACCGGTCATTTCGCGCCGTTCGTTCTGTCCACTGCTCATCGGTCTGGTCCCGTATTGTCCGCCATCGGGCGATTGCTGGTCGTTTAGTCGTGTTTCGGGCAATAAAAAAGGCCCCCGAGGGAGCCTGTGTCTGCGCATGGGGGGTTTTCGCCCGGCGGTTACACCGCCTTGCCCACACGCTTTCCTACTACGAGAATGAGTGCCGTTTTCATGGTGGCGGACAATAGAATTGGTTTTGCGCCGCTGTCAACGGCGAATATGCACGATGCCGGGCGGTTCGAGCCACTTGACCGTATCAGGCAGGCCCGGTTGCGCCCATCGCGTCGAACCACCGTTCCGATACGACCGCCGGCAGGGCCAGTGCCCACGATCTTCGCGATAAGCCATTGAAACCACACCAAACTATTTGACGACGTGACGCGGCACGCAGTTTGCCGCGATACTCCGGTCGACCGGGCTGGGAGGGTCCGGCAAAGCCGCGATGACGACCAGCACTTCACGGGAGGAATTTGATGCTCGACAAGGCCCCAGCCAAGAAACTAGCCGACGTGCTCGACCAATTCAGCGCAGCGCTCGCCGCCGGCGACATCGACGGAGCGGTCGGGTGCTTTCAGGAAGACTGCTACTGGCGCGATCTGGTGACCTTCACCTGGAACATCAAGACCATGGAGGGTCGCGACCAGGTGCGCGATATGCTGATGAGCCAGTTGGCGAAGATAAAGCCATCGAACTGGGCGCTTGCGAAAGGCGAAGACGCCACGGAGAGCGACGGGCTGCTCGAAGGCTGGATCAGTTTCGAAACGGAGGTTGCGCGCGGCTTCGGCCATATCAGGCTGAAGAACGGCAAGATCTGGACGCTGCTCACCACCATGGTCGAGCTGAAGGACCATGAGGAACCCGCCGGCTTCGCCCGGCCGATGGGTGCCAAGCACGGTCACGGCAAAAACCGGCCAACCTGGAAGGAGGAGCGCGAGAAGGAAGCCGCCGAACTCGGCTTTGTCAATCAGCCCAACACGCTGATCATCGGCGGCGGCCAGGGCGGCATCGCGCTCGGTGCCCGGCTGAGGCTGCTCGGCGTGCCGACCATTATCGTCGAGAAGAACGAGCGTGCCGGCGATTCATGGCGCAAGCGTTACAAGTCGCTCTGCCTGCACGATCCGGTCTGGTACGACCATCTGCCCTATATCGACTTTCCTCGGAACTGGCCGGTCTTCTCGCCCAAGGACAAGATCGGCGACTGGCTGGAAATGTACACCAAGGTCATGGAGCTGAACTATTGGTCCTCCACGCAGGCCAAGAGCGCCACCTATGACGATCAGAAGAAGGAATGGACGGTCGTCGTCCGTCGCGACGGCAAGGACATCACGCTGAAGCCGAAGCAGCTGGTGCTGGCCACCGGCATGTCGGGCCGGCCCAACATCCCGCAGTTCAAAGGCATGGAGAATTTCAAGGGCGATCAGCACCATTCCTCGAAACATCCCGGTCCAGACAGCTACGCTGGCAAGAAAGTCGTCGTCATCGGGTCGAACAATTCCGCGCATGATATCTGCGCCGCACTCTGGGAAGCCGGCGTCGACGTCACCATGGTGCAGCGATCGACCACGCACATCGTCAGATCCGACACGCTGATGGATATCGGGCTCGGAGCCCTCTATTCGGAGCAGGCCGTGCAAAACGGCATGACCACGGCCAAGGCCGATCTCATCTTCGCCTCGCTGCCCTACAAGATCCTGCACGAATTCCAGATCCCGCTCTACGAGAAGATGAAGGAGCGTGATGCCGCCTTCTACGAGGGCCTAGAAAGAGCTGGCTTCATGCTCGACTGGGGCGACGACGGTTCGGGCCTGTTCATGAAATATCTCAGGCGCGGTTCCGGCTACTATATCGATATCGGCGCCTCCCAGCTGATCATCGACGGCGCCATCAAGCTGAAGAGCGGCGTCGACGTGACCGAGATCAAGGAACATTCGGTCCTGCTCAACGACGGCACCGAGCTGCCGGCCGATGTCGTCGTCTATGCCACCGGCTACGGTTCGATGAACGGCTGGGCGGCAGAGCTGATCTCGAAAGAGGTCGCCGACAAAGTCGGGAAATGCTGGGGGCTCGGCTCGAACACCACCAAGGATCCCGGTCCCTGGGAGGGCGAGCAGCGCAACATGTGGAAGCCGACGCAACAGGAAGCGCTCTGGTTCCACGGCGGCAATCTGCACCAGTCACGCCACTATTCGCAGTTCCTGTCGCTGCAGTTGAAAGCGCGGCACGAGGGCATCGCGACGCCGGTCTACGGGCTGCAGCAGGTCCATCACACAGGATAGACGATCGAGGCTGTCGCCGGGACTCGCCGATGCGCTTCCAGTAGATAAGCGTACCGGTAAGTCCGCCATGCGGCTTCATTGCATAGTCCGGTATCTCACCGGCAAGCGTGAAGCCCAACCTCTCCTAGAGACCGGAAGCGCCCTCCTCTGTCGCTGTATCCAGGACCAGCAGTGTACGGCCCTTCTCGACGGCGAGGCTTTCCGCCGCCCGCATCAGGCGGGTGGCCACGCCTTTGCCGCGATGGTCGACGCGGGTCATCAGCTTGGCGATCTCGGCCCGGTGCGGCTGGTTGGGGGGACAGTTGAGCAGCAAGGTAACGGTGCCGACCAGAGCCTCGCCGTCCCAGGCGCCGAGCACAGCTCTTTCGCCTCTTGCAGCCGCAATAAGCGACTTCCTCCAGAAGGCGCCTGCCGCGCCCGGCGCCAGCGGATGCATGAAACTGACTGATCCGCCGGCCGCGACCGTCTCGATCAGCATATCGACCAGCATTGCTTGGGTTCCCGCAGCCTGGGTCAGATCCTTGATTTCGATGGAGATCATGCGTGCGATGTCCTTTGACTGCGATGGAGCGATCGGCGTGTTCCAGCCGTCAATCCAGACGACCGACTCGGCGTCGCTTTCGTGCTGCCTTGATCGCGGCAATGCGATCGGTGTCCTTTGGCTGCAGATGCAGCCCGCGTTCCAGGATTTCGAGCGTATATTCCTCATAGGTCAGGCCCAGCCGCTCGGCCTTTTCCATCCGCATCAGCATCACGTCGCGGCTCGGCGCCTTCCACGCCTTGGCATGCGCAGCCTGCCAGCAAGGAAGATGTAAGGGTCGCCCTTCGGTATCCGGCTCGAGTCAGAGCCAAGGCGAGCATGGCCATGGCGGCTATGGGGAGGATGGACGGTGAAGTACCTAAATTTCGCCCTCAAGTCTGGCAAGCCCCTCGGAAAAGGTCTTCAGCACAGGTTTGGAATCTTCAACCGCCGAGATGAATCTAGTGGCAAGGTTCTTGGACGCGATTGGATCAACTGTCGCGGGTTTGAGCGCCTTCTCGCCCATGCGAACGAGCAAATCCGCTTTCTGCACAAGCACTTTCAGAACTTCATACGTGCCAGACATGCTGGTGCCAAAGTTTTTGGATGCGGCAAGAAGAACCTCCAATTCCATGCCAGTCTTCAGATTCGCGCGGAATGCTCTAATCTTAGCAAAATCGTCACTACTCAGCGGCGGTGGAGAAGAACCCAGGTATTTTCTCCGGAAATAATCAGACACGTTTTCCAATTCAACATAAATATTATTGAAATAGGCGCCTACCCAAACTGCATTCTTTGCGGCACGTCTTGCATCCCGGAGAGTGAGTTCCTTTTGCCGATCGTCAGATCGGTGCATAGCGTTCACCGTGAATGCCGCCGCTCCAACGGCAAGAACACCAGTGATCAACGTCTGGTAGGTAGCAACCCAGTTAGGAGGCATCCCGACGTCGACCCAAGCAATCCCACAGATGAAACCGATCGCGACGCCAACAATCGCGAGAAACCACCCATCAGAACGTTCCATTTTTCCCAGCTCCCTCGCCGAAAGATACTAGCGCACCACACATCCTTCGCAACATCAGGTGCTGCATGCTGACCTATGGATCTGTCTGTTCCGGCATCGATGCGGCATCGGAGGCCTGGGAGCCGCTTGGCTGGCGTCCGAATTTCTTCGCCGAGATCGAGGCGTCTCCCTCGGCAGTGCTGTGATCCCACGATCTGCCGCTCGCTCCCATCTTTTCCCTTCTCCCCTTGGCTTGGCTTCGCGCCGCGATGGCTGGCATCGCGTCTGTCGGCACTTTGCCCCATGGGGGCCCTTGTAGTCGTCGAGCGGCGGTCCCCCATTGTCGGAGCGTTTGGGACGGCCTGCCATGCGTTCAGCCTCTCACCAACGCGATCAGATAGTCGGCGACATCCGGTCCAGGAGCGTGGAAGGTGCAATCCGAAGGCGCGCCAAGCGCCAGGCAGTCCCCCGGTTCGAGACTGTGGACGATATCGCCCTCGGTGAATTCCAGCCGTCCGGAAATCAGCCAGATCTGCTGTTTGATGAAGGTATAGGATGCTGCCGGAAAACTCACCTTGGACCCCGCCGGCAATTGGACCCGGATCAGTTCGAGCTGCATGTCCGAGACCGGCGAAAGATGCCGCCGGACATAGCCCGTGGCGGGATCGCGCCAGAGCGGCTGATCGCTTTCGCGAAGCAGCCCCCCGCCTTGCAGCTCGGCCCGCGCGATGAGGGTGGAAAGCGTCATGCCGAAGGCCGCGGCGATGCGCACGAGAAGTGCTGCGGTCGGGCTCGTCTTGCCGCGCTCTATCGTGCTGAGCATGGCTTTCGACACGTCGGAGCGGTCCGCGAGCTCCGCCAGCGACCAGTCCCTCAAGGCTCTTTCGGAGCGTATTCTTCTGCCGATGGTCGAGGAGATATCGTTCGATATATCAGTCATTCATCCGGTATATCGAAATTTCGGAGTCAAGCAAGGGGCCGATCGGACCAATTTTTGCTAATGGCTTAATCGTCCCTACACCATCCGACCTCACCCCCCCTTAACCGCGTCGGCGTAAGGTCGATCGCCTTGGGGAAAATGGAAAAGGGAAATGGGGAACAGCCTGTCCATGTTCGTCGACCGCGACGCCTCCGTTGGAGAGCCGACACTGCAGGAGCGCCGCAAGGCGGAGCAGAGCGACAAGCGCGTTCTGGGCAATGTCGTCCAGTGCGACGGCGCGCGCGCCACCATCAGCGCCCATGCCGCCGATATCCTAGGCACGGTCACCGGCCATTGGAGCGTCGGCAAGATGATCTCCATCAACCTTGGCAACACGCGAACCGTCGGACTGGTCTACGCGGTCGGCAAGTCGGATCGCGCCTGGCACGATGAGGGCCAGAACCCGATCGAGGTCAGTATCGAGCTCATCGGCGAGGTGCGCGACGGCGCCGAGCCCGGCGCCAAACCAATTTTCGACCGCGGGATCACCACCTATCCGCATATCGGCGCCATCGCCCACCGCATCCGCAGCCGCGACCTGCAGGCGGTCTATGACCTCGCCGGGCGTCACTCGATCACCATCGGCACGCTGTCACAGGATGAGGCGATCGACGCCAACATCGCTATCGACGACACGCTGGCGCGCCATTTCGCCATTGTCGGCACCACCGGCGTCGGCAAATCCACCGCCGTCTCGCTGCTTTTGCGCAAGTCGATCGCCGCTCGACCCGACCTGCGCGTTCTCATCCTCGATCCGCACAACGAGTTCGCCGCGTCCTTGCCAGAGCATTGCGTCAGGGTCAATTCGGCGACCCTGGACCTGCCCTTCTGGATGTTCAGGCTCGAGGAGTTTGCTGAAGTGCTGTTTCGCGGTCGAGAGACCGTGCCGGAAGAGGTGGACGCCTTGCGCGATCTCATTCCCGCGGCCAAAAATCTTTATCGCAACCCGAATTCGGGCACTTATGTCAGGCGCGGCAGCGATGCGCTGACCGCGGACACACCGGTGCCCTATCGCATTGTCGATCTCATCAAGCAGATCGACGAGCGCATGGGACTGCTGGAAAGCAAGAACGACCGTCCCACCCTCAAATCGCTGAAGACGCGCATCGAATCGGCAGCCTCGGATCCGCGCTACCGCTTCATGTTCAACTCGCGGCTGATCGAGGACACCATCCACGAGACGATCGGCAATATTTTCCGCGTGCCGCATCACGGGCGCCCGGTGACCTGCTTCGAGATGGCAGGCATGCCTTCGGAAGTGGTCAATTCCGTCTGCTCGGTGCTGGCGCGTCTGGCCTTCGACCTGGCGCTGTGGAGCGAAGGCCGGCTGCGGCTGCTCTTGCTGTGCGAGGAAGCGCATCGCTACATGCCGGCTGATCCACGCCTTGGTTTCGCGCCGACCCGGCACGCGCTGTCGCGCATCGCCAAGGAAGGCCGCAAATATGGATGCTATCTCGGCATCGTCACCCAGCGCCCGGGCGAACTCGATCCCACCATCCTGTCGCAGTGCTCGACCTTTTTTGCCATGCGGCTCGCCAACGAGCAGGACCAGGCGATCATCCGCTCGGCGATCGCCGATTCCTCGGCCTCGACTCTGGCATTCCTGTCTTCGATGGGACAGCGCGAAGCCATCGCCTTTGGTGAAGGCGTGGCGACGACCATGCGAATGAAATTCGAAAAACTGTCCGATGGCCTGATCCCGGGCACAGCCAAGCGCGAGGAAGCCTTGCCGTCCGAGCTTGGCCATGACGTCGATCTGGTGGCGATCGTCGAAAGGCTTCGCAACGTTCCAAAACCGCAGCAGGCGATGGCCTTCGCCGAAGTCGTCGATTCGAGCCGGCAGGCCGGCGATCCCGACTACCGCAAGCCGCCCGCCCCGACTGTCGCACGCACCCAGCCGGACGACGATTTCGACATGCGATATGGCCTGAAACCCGCAACCTTCGGCCTGCGCTCGCAGAACGATTGAGCCGGGCGGCTTTAGCCTGTGAGGCTAAGGCAAATCCCGGAAGGGAATTCATCAGGCCGGATCGAATGACGTGGCTTTCGAGAACCCGGCGCGGAGTGGACATTTGAGTCCATGAGCACCGGAAGTCGAGAAAGCTGCGTCAGTCGGCCGGCCTCATGAATTCTTCTCCGGGATTTCAGGCGCAGACGCGGTTGCGGCCTTGCCTCTTGGCTTCGTAGAGCTGGCGGTCGGCGCGGCGATAGAACTCTTCGGCGGTTTCCTTGCGATCCCAGATCGCAAGGCCGACGCTGGTGGTGATCTTCAGCCGGACATTGCCCGATAGTATCGACATGTTGGCGATCGCCTTGCGGATGCGCTCGGCGAACCTGGATAGAAGTTCGGCGTCCATGTTGGGGGTGACCACTGCGAACTCCTCGCCACCCAGGCGCGCTACCACGTCGTGATAACGCGTCATGTCCTTGAGACAATTGGCGACCGCCCGCAACACCTGGTCACCGACATCATGGCCGTGGGTGTCGTTGACCTGCTTGAAATGGTCGAGATCAAGGATCATCAGCCCGACCGGCTTGTCAATGCGACGGAATTCCTCGAGATATTCCTTCAGTGCGTCGTCGAAATAACGCCGGTTCTGCATGCCGGTCAGGCCGTCGGTCAGCGCCGCATGCTCCAGCGTTTCTGAACGGGCGCTGAGCGAAACCGTCATGGCGCGCAGCTTGCCTTCTTCCGTCGCCTGCTTGCGGATCAGCGGGTAGATGAAGAAAATCCCGAAGAACAGGGCAGTCGCCAAAAGGACGCCGGTCCCAAACAACAGCTTGTTGAGATAAGTGGTCTTCTCAATCGCGGCAGGCGTAGTGATCTCCGCCGCGAGCGCCTGCAGAAGCCCATAGGCGTGAAGCGTCACCAGGCCGGCGGCCAGGATCACGAAGATGAAGACGAAAAAGGCTGATTCCGCCTTGTGAAAACGCATCTGCTCCCCGTTGCAAAACCCCAAAGACGTTATGGCATCGACGGCCTTACGGAGGGTTAATTAGGACAACTTCAACGGGAGGTCTTCCCTTAAAGTCAACTTTTCAGGTTGCACTCGAAAAGGCGTCCAAGATCGTGGATTCCACACGATCACCAAGGCGCAATCTCAGCCATTCCGGACCCAACTGATGCCTGAACCAGGTCGTCTGGCGCTTGGCATACTGTCGCGTCGCGATCTTCGCGCGCTCGATCGCTTCGGGAAAACTCAGCTCGCCGGCCATTGCGGCCTGGAGTTCGCGAACGCCGATCGCTTTCATCGCCGGCAAGTCGGGATCGAGGCCAAGGTCGGTGATCTGCCTGACCTCGTCGAGGGCGCCCTTCTCCAGCATGCGGTCGAACCGCGCCTCGATCCGCTCCACCAGCTCCGCTCGGTCCGGCTCGATCACAAGGAAGCGCGTGCTGGCTCTGTCGATCAGTGGACGGCCGCGCGCCGCCTGCCATTCCAGGATGGAACGGCCCGATGCGTCGAGCACCTCCAGCGCCCGCACGATGCGCTGGCCGTCGGTCGGCTTCAGCATCATGCCGGCCGCGGAATCCTCGCGCAGCAGGATGCGGTGCAGCTTGGCTGCGCCCTGCTCCTGGAGCTCGTAGCGCCAGCGATCACGGATCGGCTGCGGAATGTCAGGCATTTCCGAAATGCCTTCCGCAAGCGCGCGGAAGTAGAGCCCGGTACCGCCGACGAAAATCACCGGCCGTTCGAAGAACGTGCCGACCGGCCGTTGGAAGAGCGCACCGCCGTCGATGAGCTTCATCACGTCGCGCAGCCAGGCGCCGGTGGAATAGGCGTTGGAGGGATGGACATGTCCGTAGAGGAAATGCGGGACGCGAGCGAGTTCGGCAGCAGTCGGCCGCGCCGTCAGCACGTCGAGCACCGAATAGACCTGCATCGAATCGGTGTTGGCGATGACGCCGCCGTTGCGCTCGGCGAGGGCGAGCGCAAGGGCGGACTTGCCGCTGGCGGTCGGCCCGGCTATCAGGATCGCGTTCTTAACGCGGCCCTCGCCCGCCTGCCCGCCGGAATCTTTTATGCCGCTGATCGCCACGCTTGTATCCCATCCGGCCGGCCGCGCATTGTCGCCGGCGCTTGCGAATATGGCGTCACGGTCGGTCGGCGCAAGCACTGTTCGCTGGCTGGCCGAAGGCATCGCTTGCGAATTCGCCCTGCCCGAGACGGCCGAAGCCGCTGAAACGACCGTCAGCCTGCGCGCCGTGCTTGCACCCGAACCGGTTGACGTGATCGTTCAGCGGCCCCAGGGCAGGCGGAAGAAAATCCTTATCGCCGATATGGATTCAACCGTTATCGACCAGGAGTGCATCGACGAGCTCGCCGACGAGATCGGCGTCAAGGATTACGTCGCCGCCATCACGGCGCGATCGATGAATGGCGAGATCGCTTTCGAGCCGGCCTTGCGCGAGCGGGTTGCGCTGCTGAAAGGTCTCGACACTGCCGTGGTCGACCGCATCATCGCCAATCGCCTGACGCTGGCTTCCGGTGGCCGCGCGCTTGTCCAGACCATGCGGGCCAACGGCGCTTGGACTGCACTCGTGTCGGGTGGCTTCAACGTCTTCACCGCACGCATCGCCGCCATGCTCGGCTTTCAGGAGAACCGCGCCAACCGCCTGATCGAGCAGGATGGCCGCTTCACCGGGCTGGTCGCCGAGCCGATCCTGGGGCGTGCCGCCAAGGCCGATGCGCTGCTCGAGATTTCGGCGCGCCTCGGGCTGACGACCGCCGACGCCATTGCTGTCGGCGATGGCGCCAACGACCTCGACATGATCCGCCTTGCCGGCACCGGTGTGGCGCTTCATGCCAAGCAGGTCGTGGCGGCGGAGGCAAAATTCCGCATCGACCATGGCGACCTGACCGCGCTTCTCTATCTGCAGGGCTACCGGCGGGAGGAGTTTGTGGAGTGACGCCGATCCGCACCGAACGCCTGATCCTGCGCAACTGGGAGGATCGCGACCGCGATCTCTTCTACCGCATCAACTCCGACGAGCGCGTCATGGAGTTCTTTCCGTTTCGCCGCGACCGCGCGCAGGCCGACGCCAAGATGGACGAGTTCCGCGCCTGGATTGCCGAGGATGGCTACGGTTTCGCTGCCGCCGAGATAATTGAAACGCGCCAATGCATCGGCTTCGTCGGCCTCCTCGACACCGATCATTTGCCGTTCCTGCCGGCCGGCACCGTCGAGATCGGCTGGCGGCTGGCGCCCGAATTCTGGGGCCATGGCTATGTCACCGAGGCAGCCGAAGCCTGGCTCGCCTATGGCTTCGAAAGGATTGGCCTCGAGGAAATCGTATCCTTCGCCGTGAAGGGCAATAGCCGGTCCACCGCCGTCATGGAACGGCTGGGCATGACCGCCGACCCGGCCAGGGATTTCGACCACCCCGGCATTCCGGACAGCCACGCCAGGCTCAAGCGGCATGTGTTCTACAGGCTGACAGCCAAGGATTGGCGAACAAACCGGCGCTGATCAGCGCCGGCCCCTGATCAGCGCTTGTCAAACGGAAGCTCGTCGCCGGGCTGCGGCGGTTTTGCGCCGACCCGATCGAGCACTTGCGCGAAATCGTCGCCCGATGCATCACCCGCCCGTCGACGCAGGAAATCGGCCGCTTTCTCCATGGAGCTCCAACCTTTTGCGACACGGCCGACGCGATCCACTGGTTCAGCGACACACCATCAGCACGCGCCTCCGGGACTCAGTCCATCCGGATCGTCACAAACCGCAATTCGCCGCTCTTCGACGCCAGCATCAGCAGCGCATTTTTGCGTCCCTGCTCCTTCAACGCAGCAATCCGGTCCATGACATCCTTGGGCGTGGCGACCGATTCCTGCGCGATCTCGGTGATCACCTCGCCGGCCTGGATGCCGCGTTCGGCAGCGGCTGAATCCTTGGCGACTTCAGTGATGACGACGCCGGAGACTTCGGCGGCAATGCCGAATTTCGTCCGCGTCTCGTCGTTGAGGTCGCCAACGGTCATGCCAAGCACGGACGCCGTCGAAACGGCAGGCGCCTCGTCGCCGGTGTCCTTGTCGGTATTGCCGTTCTCGCCGCTGGCAAGCTTTTCGCCATCTTCGAGCCGGCCAAGCGTCACCTTCACGGTCTGCTCGACACCCTTGCGCACGATGACCACGTCGACAGCCTTGCCGACCGTGCTCTCCGCGACGACGCGCGGCAGGTCGCGCATTTCATTGACGTCCCTGCCGTCGAACTTGATGATGACGTCGCCCGCCAGGATGGTGCCGTTGTCGACAGGCCCGCCCTTGATGACGCCGGCGACCAGCGCGCCCTTGGCGGTCGCCATGCCGAGGCTCTCGGCAATGTCGTCCGTCACCGGCTGGATGCGCACACCGAGCCAGCCGCGCCGCGTCTCGCCGAACTGGCGGAGCTGGTCGACCACGCCCAACGCCAGCTGCGAGGGGATGGAAAAGCCGATGCCGATCGAGCCGCCGGACGGCGATATGATCGCCGTGTTGATGCCGATCACCTCGCCGGCGCTGTTGAACAGCGGCCCGCCGGAATTGCCGCGGTTGATCGCGGCATCGGTCTGGATGAAATCGTCATAGGGGCCGGAATTGATGTCGCGGTTGCGGGCCGAGACGATGCCGACCGTCACGGTGCCGCCGAGGCCGAACGGATTGCCGATCGCCATCACCCAGTCACCGACGCGCATCTTGCTGGAATCGCCAAATTTCACCGCCGTCAGCTTGTGCCCTTTCGGATCGACCTTCAGCACCGCCACGTCGGTCTTGGTGTCGGTGCCGACCAGCGTCGCCTTCAGCGTCACGCCGTCGGAGAAATTCACCTCGATGTCGTCGGCATCGGCGATCACGTGGTTATTCGTCACCACGATGCCCTGCTCGGCGTCGACCACGAAGCCTGAGCCCAGCGACTGCACCTTTTGCGAGGGGTTGCCCTGTTCGCCGGGACGGTTCTTGAAGAAATCGTCGAAGAAGTCCTGGAAGGGCGAGCCCTCTGGAAGCTGCGGCATCGGCACCGCGCCCGGGCCTTCCGTGCCCTTCACCCTCTGCGAGGTCGATATATTGACCACGGCGCCGAGCAGGCCCTGCGCCAGATCGGCGACCGAAGCCGGGCCGTCGTCGGCGGCCGCGGGCGTCACCAGCGACGGGACGGTAACGACGCCGATAAGAACTGCTGCAGCACCCGCGGTCAACGTCCGCCTCGCCGCGCGCAAAAAGCTGTTGGATGTCATCGAGAAGTCTCCCGGTGTCTCTGAGAAGAAAAAGCGCTCGCCGAAGACGCTGCGTCGAGCCATGTTGGCAAGAAATACGGCACGTTTGCGGCTATGGCTATCGGCAGAGGATAAATCCTCCGTTATCCCGAAATCATCGTCATCCACCACGCACCAGCCAGACCAGGCCGACACCAACGGCGATTGCAATCAGCCCGGCGACCCGCAGCGTATTCTCCGGCATCGACAGAACTTCGCCGGCAAGTTTCTTGGCGAGACCGGGAAAGCCGCCATAGACCAGGCCCTCGACGACGAGAACCAGGCCTATTGCCGCCAGAAAGTCCTGCACCGGCCGTTACTGGCCGGTGCCTGGCTGCGCTGTCGGTGCAGCGGGTGCACGGGGCACAGCTGCTGGCCCAGGCGCTGCCGGTGCAGCCGGCGCTGCCGGCATGTCCGCGCCGGCGGGATTGCGGAAGAAACGGAAGAAGTCCGAATTCGGCGACAGCACCATCGTCGTCCCGGTACTGTTCAGCGCCGTGCCGTAGGCATTCATCGACCGGTAAAAGTCGAAGAAGGCTGGATCGCGCTGGTAGGCGTTCGCGAAGGTGGCGCTGCGTTGAGCTTCACCTTCACCGCGCAGGATTTCAGACTCTCTCCGTGCCTCGGCGACGATCTCCACCACTTCGCGGTCGGCGCGCGCCCTGATGCGCTGCGCCGCCTCGTTGCCGCGCGCCCGCAGCCGCTCGGCTTCGGCCAGACGCTCAGCCTTCATGCGGTCATATGTCTGTTGCGAGACTTCCGCCGTCAAATCGGTCCGGCGAATGCGGACATCCTCGATCTGCAGGCCGAGCGACGTGGCGTCGGGCCTCAGCTGATCGCGCACTTCGCGCATCATCACGGCTCGCTCTTCCGAGAGCGCCGCCTCGAAGTCGCGCAGACCGTAGACACGGCGCAAGGCGGCGTCGAGACGCGTCCTCAAGCGTGCCTCGGCCAGCTCGATCTGGCCGGACACCGCGGAGCGAAACACGCGCGGATCCGAGATCCGATAGGCGATGAAGGCGTCGACCTCATAAAACTTGCCGCCCGAAACCTGGACGCGGATGTTGTCGAGGTCGAAGCGCAGCACCCTGTTTTCGATCAACTGCACGCTGTCGGCATCGAAGAAGGCGAACGGCGCCTTGAAATAGATGCCCGGCTGGCTCTTGACGTCGACGATCTCGCCGAACCTGAGCACCAGTGCCTGCTGGCGCGCATTGACAACGAAGACCGACGAATAGAGCAGGAACAGGACGACCGCGGCGATGACGGCGATGATGGGAAGACGGTTGGCCATCACTGGTTTCCTCCCAGCACCGGCGCCGGCGCCGGCGCCTTCTGCTGCAATGCCGGCAGCGGCAGATAGGGAACGACCCCTGGTCCGCTGCCTTGCTCGATAATGACCTTGCTGGAATCCTTCAGAACCCTCTCCATCGTTTCCAGATAAAGCCGCTGGCGCGTCACATCCGGCGCCTTGGCGTATTCGTCATAGACCGAGATGAAGCGCTGCGCCTCGCCTTCGGCCTCCTGCACGACCCGGTTCTTGTAGCCGGCCGCTTCCTCGCGGATCTGTGCGGCCTCGCCGCGCGCCTGGCCGAGCTTCTGGTTGGAATACTGGTTGGCCTGCTCGACGAACTTGTCCTCGTCCTGTTCGGCGCGCTGCACCTCATCAAAGGCGTCGGCCACTTCGCGCGGCGGTGCGGCATCCTCGATCGAGATCGCGTTGACGTTCAGGCCGGCCTTGTAGCCGTCCAGCGTCGTCTGGATGATTTCGCGCACGGACGCTGCAATGCCCTCGCGATCATCGCGGAAGATGTCCTGCGCCGGCCGCCGACCGACCGCTTCGCGCATGGCGCTTTCGGCGACCTGGCGCAGCATGCCGTCGGGATCGGACACGTCGAACAGATAGGCCCTCGGATCGGAGACCTGATAGGCCACCGAGAACTGGACGTTGACGATGTTCTGGTCGCCCGAAAGCATCAGCCCTGAACCGTTGCCGGAGGCCGTGCCGCCGCCGATGTTGACGAGTTGTTCGGCAATGACTGCCGTCTCGACCGTCTCGATGGGCCACCAATGAAAATGCAGGCCTGGCTGCGAGAACTCCGCCTTTGGCACGCCGAATCTGAGTTCGACCGCAACCTCGTCGGGCTGCACGGTATAGACCGCCTTGAACGCCCACAGCGCTATAAGCGCTGCCGCGATCAATCCGAACACGGCTGGGCTGGCGCCAGTGCCACCCGGCAAAGCACGCCGCAACCTGTCCTGGCCGCGCCGGATGATGTCTTCGAGATCGGGAGGCGAGCCCTGCGGACCGCTAGGCCCCTTTGGTCCCTGCCCCCAGGGTCCTGGATTGTTGCCGCCGCCCCATGGGCCGCCGCCTCCGCCGCTTTTGTCATTCCAGGGCATAAATGTCCTTTCGCTCCCTCATGCGCCGGCCTGACGACGCAAAATCCGGTGTTGTTCTTCTATAGGGATGCGACGGCGCGCTTTCAACGCGATCGGTCGTCGTCACCGTCCATTTTGGACCGTCGCGACCCTTTACCGTCTCTCAATGCACGTCGCAGCGTCGCTCGTAAACCGAATAGCGTGTCGCATGACTATCCTTTTCACCGGCCGGAACGTCCTGCGAGCGGCCGATGCGCCACAAATCCGGGTCGATCGGCGGGAAATGCGCGTCGCCATCGACCGCGGCAAGGACATGGGTGACATGCAAGCGGTCGGCCAGGGGCAGCGCCTGGGCATAGATCTCGCCGCCGCCAATGATGCAGATTTCGTCGGCGCCGGCCATGCAGCGCCCGCGCGCCTTGGCCAGGCGGATCGCCTCGTCGAGCGAATGCACGGTTTCGACGCCCTCGGCGCGCCAGGCCGTATCGCGGGTCACCACGATATTGAGCCTGCCAGGCAGAGGCCGGCCGATGCCTTCATAGGTCTTGCGGCCCATGATGACAGGTTTGCCCATCGTGTCGGCCTTGAACCGCTTGAGATCGCTGGAAAGCCGCCACGGCAAACCGCCATCGCGCCCGATCACACCGTTTTCGGCGATGGCGACATAGATCGCGACGTCCATCAGCCGCCGCTCCCGCCATCGCCCGAAGGTGCCAGCAGCAATATGTCGATGTCGTGCTCAGGGTAGAAATTCTCTGCCTTCATCTCGAAACGCGTCGGCCCGACTTTCCTGACGTTTTCGCCACAGAACGAGACCAGGTTCTTCGGATCGCCCTTGTCGACGGTCAGCTTGAACTTGCCGATCGAGCCAGTCGCCCAGTTGCCGCCAGTGGTCAGGACATAGGCGATGCGGTTTTCGAAATACCTCGGAATGCCGTCGGGATTGCTCTTCGCCGCCTTGCGAATCGCATTCTCGAACGCGCCGTCCATGCAGTAGCGGGTCTTGTAAGCGGCGTATTGGCCCTGGAATTGGCCGTCATAGAAGAAGCTGACCGAGGAGGTGGCGCCGACGCTGGGCTTGTAGCGATGGGCGACGCGGACTGCCTTGTTGGCTGGAAAAGTCGAGCGCCACCAATAGGTCGAGCGCAATTGCCAGAACGGCACATAGACGGTTTTCATGCCCGACCCGTCGTCGGCGGTATCCTCGATGATGAGGCCGCGGTCGATCCAGTCGTCGGCAACCGCTTGCGGCAGCTTCGCCAATGCCGCCCTGGCCGCATCGCCGAACGGGTAGAACGGCACGTTCTGCGACTTGAGATCGGCACTGATGTCGATGCCGAGCGCAAACGCCTTCTGCTCGAGCTGCGGCTTTGCCACCACGCCGTCGATCGTCACCTCGAAGCCGAGGAAATTGTCGCTCTGGCCGTTGGGAATTGCCGGCATCTCGTTCGGATCGCCTTCGATGTCAGGCATCGGAAAGGCGACGATCGCGTCGACATCCTTGTCGGTGATGTTGCGGAAGACATAGTCGACCGTCACCTTTTCCGGCGAGATGTAGAGGTCCTCGCTCTCCATGGCGACCGCGTCGCTGCGCGACAGGATCAGGCCGCCTGTCCCCAATTCGGCGATCGAATCATTGGCGAACACGGGCGTGGCCGAAAGCGCCAGCGCGGCGGTCAGGACATAACGGATCATGGAAGCTCCCTGGGCGAGATGCCGCTATGACTCTATCGCATCGGCCCGAAAATCGGAATCGATTTTCGGAAAGCACGATGCGA
>NZ_AZUX01000036.1:0-65640 GCF_000513915.1 Mesorhizobium sp. WSM2561 | reverse complement strand
AAGGCCTCGAGCATATGGGGGATCAGAGCCGCCGCTTGGACGGGCTCATACAAGCGGCTGTATTCCGCCGCGTAGCGCTCCAGTTCGTCCTTAAGCGGCTCGGGAAGCGCGATCGTCATGCGGACCGTCCCGAATTTCGGCAATGGACCAAGTTTCAGGTTCGCCATGCGGCGCCTCCCAGAGGAAATGCGACCGGGACATGTTCACCATTGAGATCAAATCGATTTGGTCAGCTTCATGCGGCGCTAGTGGCGCGACTTGCGGCGCTGGCAGCCGCAATTGCGGCGCAGGAGCAGGCCCAGCAGGCTACGCTAGCGGCCCTGTTGGACATCAATGAGGTCTGAGGACGCCGTCGCTCTCTGACTGCTTACTGATCCCCTCCCCTCCCCGGCTTCTTGGGGTACTTGGCGCGAGGCAGCTCCACCGCTTTCTCGAAAGCCTCGCCGACGACCCAGCCCTGGGCATCGGCAATGGCAGTGAACTCGGCGATGGTTTGCGCATTGCGGCCTGTGCGGTGCCGGCGCTGATCCTTTTTGGTTGCCGGGGCGATTGGCTGCTCGATCGGCACGACTTTGGGTTCGCGACTGACGAATCCGGTCGATGTGGCCGCCTGCTTCGCCACGGCCGGGTTTTGCCGCTTCGCCGGCGCCGGTTTGAAGTCCGACAAGTCGTCGTCGGCAAACAGGTTGGTGCGGTTCTCTCCCATGGTTATGCGGCCCTGCCGACTTACTGCCGGCCTTAAGCTTGGCCACGACTTCCGCCGTGAATTCCCGGGCATTGAGCACCGCATTATCGAGATTGCTGACCTTGGCCGGGTTGAGGTCCTTCAGCAGCCCGCCGAAATCCAGAACGTCCCTGTAGGCGGTGCGTTCGACAATCGAGGTTTCGAAACCCTCGACGTTCCCCGCGTCCAGCTGGTCCCGGTGTTCTTCAGCGACCGGGACGCGACCGCCGCTCTGGTCCGCGTCAGGAGCACCGAGTGCGGTATCTCGCGATTGGCCATCCGCGACTGCGTCTTGATCAGCCGCAGGGTCTTGATGACCGCGCCTTTCGCATCCATCGATGACCCCTGTGATGGGAATTATCACCAGGGCTGAAAGCCCGATGGCACTGGCGTCGTGCCAACCATCCACGACGCGACCCTCAAGGACGAGGTGAACCTGATGGATGTAGCCCCATTCTCGCTGGGCAAGAAGTCCAACAAGGGCATTATCAAGGACGAGCTGAAAGATCGCCTCATCACCATCGAGGGCGGCGCCGAAACCGGTCTGGCGACCGTCTTCGACCACTACATCTTCCTATGGTCTCCTACCTCGCAGAGGCGGTCCAGAACTACTGCCGCGACGAAGCGAAAGGCTGCGACCGACCCTTCCGTCGAAGAGCTACCGGCGGAATGCGTCGCATATTGCCGGGATCCAACTCGTTATCGACCGGAAAGCTCCCTGGTGCCCCGTCTCGAACGTCAATGCCTCGTTCTCAAGAAGCGGAACCATGCGTTGCGCCCAGGGATCGACAACGGCTCCCCATTGGGATCACTCGTCCACGACGTCCGGCAGTGCTTCTGCGACGATGCTTAAATTGCGGTCGAATGTCTCGGCATCCGCCGACTGCGGACGGAAAGATTTAGCCTGCGCGAGAATAGCCGCAAGCACAGCCTCTTTTTGCGGCGAAATCCTGGTCGCCGCCGCGCGGGCCGCCAATGCCGAAAAGTCGACGGCGTTTGGCGCGGCGGGCGCCGCCGTTGTCGGCGGGACGAGGGGCGCCTCAACGCCCGCCTTTTGCAGGCCGGGCAAGCGACGGCGAGGGGCTGGGTGGTCGGCACATCCGACCTTTGCAGCGAAAGTCGCACCGCGCTGCAGCCGCGAATGTGTGATGCCGGAGCGGTAGCTTGGCGCAACCGGCACAATCGACTGGACCGATGGGGAGGGGAGGGAAGCGGTGGCAGCGACGGGTTTGGCGTGCTTTGCGTTCGCGCTCTCTGGCAGCGCCATGAAAGCGCGCTTGGAGAGTTCACGATCAGCGAAATAAAAATTGCGGGTTGCAAGGATTGCATTTTCGCCACGCGGCAGAATGACGACTTTGCTCTTGTCCACGGTGCGAATTTCGTCGGGACGCATGAGCGGGCGGCGTATTTGCTTGTTGTGAACGGAGCGCGTGTAATAGGTGTCGAAAAGGCTCGCCTGGGTTCTGGTGA
Organism: Mesorhizobium sp. WSM2561; assembly: GCF_000513915.1. Lineage (NCBI taxonomy): Bacteria > Pseudomonadati > Pseudomonadota > Alphaproteobacteria > Hyphomicrobiales > Phyllobacteriaceae > Mesorhizobium > Mesorhizobium sp. WSM2561. Next base: position 63,446 of record NZ_AZUX01000036.1, on the reverse strand, counting down.
CGTCCTTCTGAAATTCGGACGTTTCGCCTATCTGCTCGGAGACGTAGCGCAGATCGTCGGTCTCCTGGGCGCCGAAAAAGATCTGGACTCGGGCAGCGTTGATGAGCGTTTCGCGGCTTTCTTTCCGGTAGATTTCGTCGACCGATTTTAGGGACTGCACGAAAAACCACATTGGCACGCCGTGGCCGCCAAGGACGGTTGCCATGTCCGTTACCTTCTCAAGCTTGCCGAGGTTCTGAAATTCATCCAGCAGGACGAGCACCTGGTGCTCGCCGGGGCGTGGCATGGATTCAGACATGAAGTTCATCATCTGCGTGATGAGCACATTGAACAGGGGCCCGAGGGAAGCCATCTGCTCGCGCCGAAAATCGAGATAGAGCGAGACCCGCTCGCTCTTGAGATTGCGGATGTCGAAGGAGCTCCGCGAGGTTGCCCGCATCAGCCGCTCGTTCAAGAAGGGCGCCATGCCGGTTCGAACGCCGGCATAAAGGCCGGAAAACTGCTTCTCCGCCATATCCGCGTAGGGCAGAAGGGTCTGCAGCGTAAAATCGGACACGTCATGCCGGCGGTTGTCGCGCAAGCTTGCCAGGAACTCCAAAATGGGCTCGTCGGTGCCGTTCATGATCTTGAGGATGGTGGCAAAGCTGCGGTTCTCGTCGGCGATCTGCGGAGACTCCATGACGTAAGAGGCAATGCCGGTGAAGAGGAGGCGCGCATCGTTGACCCAATAGGGATCGGCGTTCGCAGGCGGCCGCGGAAAGAGTGCGCCCGCCATGTTGCGCAGGTCGATGTCCCGCTGAGCCGAATCGAGGGAAATGAAATCCATCGGATTGTAGCAAGCGGTGTTGCCGTCGCGGTCGGCCGGCGCGAAGCGAACGACCTGGCTGAACGTGGCCCGGTGGCCAGCTGTGGCTTCGTAGGTCTCGCCGCGAAGATCGAGCACGACGAGCGAATGTGGCCACATCAGCGCGTTGGGGATGATCAACGCCGCGCCTTTGCCCGACCTGGGCGGTCCAATGACGAAGCCGCCCACGTCATCGCCGTCGATCCAAAGTTTCTTGCCGCCACGAACTCTCGGCCGCGTCAGGCTCAATTTGCCCGTGCGGCGATCGCGGTGCGGTGCAAAGACATTGACCAGTCTGCCGCCGGCGCGTCCGATGAAGATTCCCCTCGGCTTCAGCAGGCCAGCTCGGCGGACGTCCGCCATTGCCATGAATTTCGCGTCGTTGCGCTTGGGCGGCCGCATCAGGAAAGCGATGACGAGCGGCAGGACGAAGCCGAATACGGCTGCGGCACCGGCATATTGAAGCCTGTCGAAGCTTCCAGCCTTCAGGTCCGTCCAAGCGTAGCCGAAGACTGGCCGTGGGTCCGCGTTGATATCGTCAAAGAGAAAATGCGAACCGGTCCTGTACCAGTCTGTAGCCGCGTACGCGACCAAAAACAGCAAGGCACCCAGGGCCACAGCCATCAGCACCAAGAAGATCCTGCCAGCGATCTTTTCCATAATGCGACCTCGTCAGAGCGTCTCCGCCTTCGTGAACTTGATTTCGCTGATCGATCGGCGTCCGCCGTCGCCGCGCACCATCTGCACGACGACCGGGATCACCTCGCGCAGATAGTCGAGAATCTCGTCACGAGAGAGCCCGACATTCCCCTGCATGACCATGAGCGCCAGGCGCTCATAGGCCGAGCGGGCGGAATTGGCGTGCACGGTCGTCAGCGAACCCGGATGGCCGGTGTTGATGGCTTGCAGGAACGAAAATGTCTCGGCACCGCGCAGTTCGCCGAGCAGCAGCCGGTCGGGCCGCATTCGCAACGATGCCTCGAGAAGCTGTTGCGGCGTAACCTTGGCTAGGCCTTGGTCACCTTTCGAGGCAAGCAGCGTCACGGTGTTCGGCGTCGCCGCCTTGAGTTCGCGCGTGTCCTCAATGGTTATGATGCGCTCATGGGAGGGGATGATCTTCAACAACGCATTGAGGAAGGTCGTCTTGCCGGTCGACGTGCCGCCGGAGACAATGAGCGAGATCCGATTGCGAACCGCGTATTGCAGAAAGTCCAACGGCGAGGTGTCATGCAGCATCTCGGCGAGCTGCTTTTCTTCGGCCGAGAGCGCTAGGCCACTGCCCATCTCGGTGTGTTCGAACGCGCCCATCATTGCGTAGTCGCCAAGGGTCATGTCCATGATGACCTGCTTGCGGATGGAGATCACGCCGCCATCGGGTGCGGCCGGCGGCAGCACGCATTGAAAGCGCTCGCCTGAAGGCAGAGCGGCCGACAGGACTGGCGTGACTTCGTTGACGACCTGGTTGGTGGCCGAAGCGACGCCGACCGAGACCGAGCGAATCCAGTTTTTGGTGAGCTCGCGTTTGACGACGTGCTCCATCTCCTTTGTGCCCAGGCGCTCAATGAAAACTTCGCCGGGTCGGTTGATGGCGATTTCCGAAACCGATTCTTCCTCCATAAAGGGCCAGATCGGTTCCAGTTCGGCGCGCAGGACCGGCGCACGCGCCCAGGGGTTCGGCACTGGCTGCATGACATTCATCTGGCCGGATTCCCGTAGCCTGGATAATAGGGATCAGCCTCAGCTTTTGGCGTCGTTAAGAGCGGCGTCGGATCGAGCGCCTTTGCCGGCTTCCCGCCGCGCTTCAGGCGAGCCAACTCCTCTTGCACCGGATCCGCATAGAGCTCGGAAAAATCCAGATCTCGGCGCACGAACACGACGATCGGCGTGCCCTGGTCGACATAGATCGTCGGTGGGATGTTCTGTGTGTCGCGGAATGCCTCTTGTGCCAGCTGTTGCAGGGCCGTGGAGGATTTGTCGAAGGCGATGCTGCGGGCATCGCGTTGCGAACCGGAGCCGCCATAGGTGGTGGTGACTGTCTGCCCCGTGACCGGGTCCACCATTGTCACCTGACGTTGCTGGCTGTCGTTGCCATTGTCGGCGAGCGAGGACAGGTACTCCGAAACGCCGCCCACCACGGAAAGCATGATCGCATTGCCATAGCGTTCGAGCCAATGCGTATCGACGCGGCCGCCGAGACCGCCCCGTCCGAGACGGTCGGCTCCGGGCGAGGCGATGTCCACCGACACGCCGTCGGAACGGATGACGCGATTCCAGACGATGAAAACACGCTTTTGCCCGCGCGCGATCCCCGAGCGATACTCGCCGGTGAGCCGAGAGCCCTTCGGGATCAGAATGCGGCGGCCATCGAGCGAATAGACGTCTTCGCGCGCCACCGCCCGAACCATGCCTGGCAGATCGGTGTTGATGGCGGTCTCCAGGAATCCGCGGATCATCGTGCCCTCAGGGATCAAAGCATCGGTGCGGCGGAAAACCCGTGCCTTCGCCATCGCGTTCGAATGTGTTTCCGATTGCGCGAGGAAAGCCTTGTTGGGATCGGTGTCGGCCCCTGGCACTGGAACAAGCTGACCGTCAGCGGCGATTTGTGTCTGGGCCGGCTGATCGTGCTCGCCGGCCGGGCTCGCTTGCTCGCTGGTAATCATCTGATTGGACCGCAGGCGCTCCCACAACGCCTTTTGCCGCTCAGCTTCCTCGGCCTTCCGGCGGGCCTCCTCGTCGGCTGCTGACTTGCGGCGAGCCTCTTCTTCTTCGGCTTTGCGGCGAGCCTGCTCGGCTGCCAATTGGGCTTCGATCGCGCGCCGCTGCGCGTCGAGATCGGCGCCCTGCTGGACCGTCTGATCGACATTGTCGGCCTGTTGCTTGTTGGCTTCCCCTTCCGCAGGCGGCGGAACAACGATCTGGTCGATTGTCTTGTCGGCCGCTTGTGGCGTCTCGGCCAGCGCCGGCGGGCGAAATTCAGGCGGGTTAAAACTGTCACTGGCGTCCGAGGCCGCATCACGAGAGCGCGGCTCGCGAGGCCAATTGATCCAGATCAGCGCGATCGCCACTATCAGCCCTATTGCGACGATGGCGACTTTGCTGCCCACTCCTGCATAGCGTCGAGCAACGGTCGGGCCGCCATCGAGCGCGTTATAGTCGATGTTGCTCATCTATCGTCCCCTTGCGGTCGGGGAAGAGAAGGGGCCGGACCCGCGCACCAGCTTCCTCGGCCCATAGAGGTCGGCGACAGGATCGGCTTGCGACGGCCACGCTCGATTGTAGAGGCAAAGCGTTTTGCCGTCGGCCCTCAGCGTGAATTGCCGGCCGATCTTGTCAACGATCGTGTATTTTCCCTGGGTCCGCTGATTGACAAGCGATTCATGGCCTTCTTCATCGACGACGAAGATGGCCGGGATATCGCCCGTGAACTCCAGGAACATCTTGGTGCCATCGTCGAAAGCGACGCGGGGTTTCAGGCTATCGTTTCCGACATAGAGGTAATTGTAGTTGAGATCGGCATAGTTGAGGTTCTTGAGATCGGGATCGGCCGCCCTTTTCTGGGCCTGGGAAAGCAAACGCGCGTTTTGCTCCTCATCCGCATATTTGAACCGGACCTGGAATGACGCACGGTCGCGATCGCTGTCAGTGGCTTTGAGCAGCAACGAATAGACGCGCCGGTCGGTAATGACGTTGACGTTCGTCCAGGCGTCCCGTTCGAGAGGCTTGATGAAGAGAAAGCGCGAGCCACGTTTCGGCACGATCGACCAGCCTTTCGTGTCGCCGGCCGAAACCGTCTCGATGACTTCAGACGGGCTGAGCTCAATCATCGTGGAGACGCCGAGCGCGGCATTGACCGTCGTCACATTGTCGTTGTCGAAAGGCACGTAGCGGATACGATAGTCCCGCGCGGCAAGGTAGCTGGCCGAGCCAAGCAAAATCAGCAGCGACAGGGCGGCGCCAATGTGGGGCTTCATTGCGCGCCCCCTGCCGTCGGCGCGGATTCCTGATCGCGGCGGTATTCCATCACCTGGAAGCCAAGCGGATTGTCGAAGCGCCATTCGTTCTTGATGGGCGTCGTCGTGTAGCGGAATTTCACCACGGCGACCCAATTGTCGGTCGTCGAAGAATTCTCGCGACGCGTCGTGGTCGAAAACCGCACGGACGCGGTCGTGTTGTTGAGCAGGGAAACCGACTTGACGTCGATGGAAATGGTGACGTTGCGACCGTAGATCTTGTCGAGCGATTGGGCGTTGGACGGCGTGTAGCCCCAAGTCAAATCCCTGGACGCCGTTCCCGTCGAATAGAGCTGCGCAAGATCGTAGTTCTGCTTGATCTCGCGCGCGTCATAGGTTTCGCGGGCGCGGATATAGCGGACGAGATTGGCGGCCGTGACCGCCTCATTCTGCGACAGATCGCCCGGTCTGAGGGCGCGCGCAATTTCGAGATAGCCGGTCGTCTTGTCGACCTCGATCACATAGGGCTCGAATTGCTTGAGCGGAAGGATGAGCACGAGCGTCAGCAATGACAGGCCTGCAACCACACTTGCGACGCCACTGACAAGCCACGCCAGCGTGCGAGAACGTCTGAGAGACCGGTGTGTGTCGTCCTCCCATGTCGCGCCGGCCTCATAGTAGCGCCTGTCGACCGGTTTGCCGGTCTCGGCGGCGATATTTGCCTGGATTTTTGTCACTTTACTTTAGCCTCATGTCCAAACTCCACTGCAGCCATAAAGGCGCGCTTCTCAGGCGCATGCCTGCGGTCTATGCCAGTGGTCTCGCGTTATCGCGCGCCGCCTGCTGAATGGATGATCGAGCCGCCTCGCTACTGCGGGACGTCCTGAGCCGCTGCCAACGGTTTGCAACGAACCGCGCTCCGGAGTAGCGGGCAACATTGCCCGGGACATTCCCATAGGAACGGTATGCTCCGACTGTGCTGAGATAGCCGCCGCCGTTCAGCATCGAGGCGATCGCCGGGATTTGCATGAGCACATAGATACCGATGATCGTGACCAGGACGAGCGGCAGGACCATCGACATTTTGTTGTCGACGCTGGCGCCTCCCGAGGTGGCAGTGTTCAAGGCAAGATTGACGAGAGAAAAATAGAAGCCCAGGAAGCCGTATATGAGGATTTGCTGGATGATCAGATAAGTGGTCAGCGAAATGAACCCCTCGCTCATCCGGGCTGACCACCGGTAGAGCCAAAGGACAATCCAGACCGGCGCCAGCGCCAAAGTGATGAACAGCATGATCTTGGCCGCGATGATTGCCGCTATGGCAAGCGCCGAAAAGATGATGGCGGCCAGAAGCACGATGGTGGAAAGCAGCGCGCCGAATATGTCGTAAAAAGTACCGCTGTAGACCTGATTGGCAACATCCTGGGCACCGCGGTAGAGATTGTCGATCAGGGCCGGGATCGCATCTTGATCCGAGAGCTGGTTCCCCGTCGCGCGCGAGACTGCCCCGACGATGATCTTGCCGATTCCGCTCGGCACCGCCTGCACCAGCTTGTAGATCGTCTCGGAGAACGTGCCCCAGCCATTCAGCAAAAGATAGATGACCACCGCACGAGCGAGGCGGTACACCGACTCGATCGGAGAAATCGTCTCGCGGCCGCTGAGGATCGAGTAGCCCCACCAGATGATGTAGACGGTGAGCATGAGCGCGTAGACATTCCCCAGCGCGTAGCCGAGCTGCATGTAGACGCCGGAAACAAAGCCCTTTCCGACGTCATCGATGCCTCCCAGAATGCTTGTCGCCAGCCCGTTCATTAATCCTCGACAACACGATCGAAGGGCGTGGCGTTGACCGGCTTCAAGGGTCCGCAGCTTGCGTCGCCCGCATAAGCCAGCGGCGCGCACGGCGCTTTGAGCTCGCGACCTGGCCTGGCGCACCCGCCCACCGTGACGCTCGTCACCGCGACAGCGACCACGGCGACCCACCGCCACAAAGCCGGCATCCGTTTCGCTCGCGCCGTCAACGATCAGTTCCCGCTTTTACCGAAGTTTTGGAATGGATTGACTTGCGCCGGCGTCATCAGCTTTTGCACCTGGCTCTGGCGCAACAGCCGTGTTTTCATTTCCTCGTTGAGCGCGGCGACGGCACCATTCTGCACGCCGATGAGCTCGTTGACCGCACGCGCGTTCTCGAGCTGCATGCGCGTGTTTTGATCGACCGAGCCTTTTACGTCCTCGGACTGTCCGATCTGACCGCTGGCCGACTGCAACGACTGTTCGCGTTGCGCGACCCCTTGGGACGCCTGGGAGGTCAGAGCGCTCAACAGCGACGCGACGTTGACGCTGCCGCTATAGGCTGTGTTGACGGCACTGCTGCCATTGCCGGTTATTTGCTGGAGCTGTTTGACCAGTTGCAGGCCGTTGATGACCGCTGCGGCGATTTTCTGGATTTGCGGCGACAGCCCGCCGAAAGAGAGGGCGCCGCCATTGAGGATCGCTCCGAAGCTCGGCGCTTGCGCAATCGACATATTGCCGCCCAGGCCCATTTGGCCGATCCCAAGAGAGCCGTTGCGACTTCCCGTCAGCGCTTGCAGGATCTGGTTGCTCCTCTCGAGGATGTCCTTGTTGGAGCCCATGATCGAATTGGTGTTGTCCGCATTCTTGCGGGCAATATCCAAATTCGCATTGTCGATGACGGCGATTTGCGCGTGAGCGGCGCTCGACAAGAGTGCCATCCCCGCTGCGATAGCGATTTTTCTCACTCTGAGATCCTCCTATTCCTGAATTGCTTCAACCGCCCGAGCCGCGCCGCTTGGATCGGCGTTGATTTGCACTGACGGTGCGTTCCCGGAACCGCTGTGCGCGTTCTGGCTTGCACAAGGTAGCCATTGGTTTCGATCGATCCGCAGGCGTTGAAGCTCGGCCGGGTCGCATGAAAATGGATTTGGCCCGCCATCCGGTGGTGGCGCAATGATCCGCGCGGTCTGCGAGGCTCCGACGTTGCTCAAGGAAAGATACTGACCGAGGAGGGCGGTGAAGTCCGAGGCCTGATTGATATATTGGCCGGTCACGTCGGCATTGAGACTTCGAGCGGACGAGTTGAGCTCCCAAGCGTCCTTGTATTCGCCAACTTGTCCGACGCCACCAACAAGCGCGTCGATCTGCGAGGAATTGGCCGTCATCTGTGCGGAGCTGGTGTCGAGGTCGGCCGCGGCCTTCGAGACCGAATCGAGGGCCCCGCTCTGCGCAGCCCCGCCCGGTCCGCTCGACGTCACGATGCTGATCGCTGGTGGGGCCGCCGCCGGCGCCTGTCCGCTGGATACGTAATTATTGAAGTAGCCGTGCCATCGGCCGACGCCTGAGGCCCACTGCGCCTGTTCGGCGGCATTAGAGCCGTTATAAAAGCTCGCCAGGCAGGTGTAGTTGGTAGCACCACATTGTGCGACGCCTTTGCCGAGATACTTGACACCACCCTCCACGTTTTGCTCGTTGATATCCCGATCGAAGCCGAGCTCCCTGCCCGTTCCCTTTGTCAGTTGCATCACGCCCTTGACGCCGGTGTGAGAGCCGGCACACGTATCGAAGCGGGATTCCTGGTAGGCGACCGACAATGCCAGGCCCTCCGGAACGCCATATTTTTGCGCATAGTAACGGATGAGCTTGGCGTTTTCCGCGTCGTGGTTCAGCGCCTCACCGGGAGAGCGACTAAACATTTCCGACCTGTACTTATTCGTATAGGTGCAAACGACGCTCTTTTTCTTCCCCGTCTCGTCGGATTTGGTTTCTTGCGATTTCTCGCTGTGCTGCTCGTCTTGCGCGCGATGATCCAGATTGGAATTGTCTATGACGGCGATCTGGGCCAGCGCCGGGGCAACCGCCATCTGCCCCGGCATGATCGCGGCCGCGGCGATCACGCTGCTAAGCAGCTTCTTCATGCTCGCTCTCCCATCCACACAAGTATGGCAGCCACGCTTCCGGCTCTTGCCCGTAAGTCTCCCGCAGCCGTTCGCACTCCTTGATGTTCGTCTCCGTGGTCGAGAGGACCTTGATGAGGTCGGGCATGCCCGACAGGTCTAGCTTCGCCACGATGGAATCGCTGTCGTGCTTGAGCAGGAACGTGCGTGTTTCCTTGGCTGTGCGGCGCACGAACTCGAACTCCTTCGCCGTCAGCGAGAAGCGCGCCATATACGAGTCTTTGCTCGCCTTCGGATTGGGGAAAAAGATGTTGGTTTTCGTCTGCTCGATCAGTGAGGACGAGATCGACGAGTTCACGACATCCTCGGCCGTCTGGGTGCCGAAGCCGACGACGCCGTTGCGCCGGCGGATCGTTTTCAGCGTCTCGTTGATGAAGGCGGCGAACACGTCGTCATCGAGCAGCTTCCAGCCTTCATCGAGGAACATGAGAAGCGGTGTGCCGTCGATGATCTCTTCGAGCCTGTGGAAGATGTAGAGCAGAGCGGCCGAGCGCAATTTTTTGTCGGCCAGGATCTTGGTCATGTCGAACCCGACCACCGGCTTCGAGAAATCGACGAGATCGACCGGGTTATTGAAGAGCCAGCCCCTGTCGCCAGGGTTCAGCCAGGGTTCAATTCGCGCCGCGAGATCGTTCATCCCGGGCACCAGCGAGCCGCGTAGCACTTCTGGCAGCAACTCGAACGTGCGTTGTTGGCGCGGGATCTTGTAGACCTTGTCGATGGCCGTGTTGATCACGCGCATTTCAGCCACGTCGAGCGACCCGTCGTCAGGGGTCAGGATGTAGCGCAGCAGCCCTTCCAGAAACGTGCGGTTTTCCGCCGTGTCATCGAGCTGGAGCGGTGCAAAGCCGGTGGCCTGCATCGGCTCCATGACTTCGTAGCGGCCGCCGAGCGCGCGAATGAAGAGCTCGGCGCCCCGCATATAGTCGAAATACACGCAGCGAGGTCGCGGCGAAATCCGCATCGCCTGGGCCATCAGGAATGATAGCACGACCGTCTTACCCGAACCGGTCGGACCAAAAACGGTGAAGTGACCCACGTCGTGAACATGAAAGTTGAAATAATAGGCTGTCTGGCTGGTCGTCTCGAGAAGCGCGATCGGTCGCTTCCAGTGCAGTCCTTCACGCTGGCCTGAGGGAAAATTGTGGCCTGAAAACAGCCCGGCAAAATTCAGCGACGAGATCAGGCCGCGGCGCGCAATGTAGCTGAAATTGCCGGGCAGTTGTGCCCAAAACGCAAGCTCCGTGTTGAGGGTTTCCCGCACCGGCACGATCGACATGCGCGAAAGTTCGGCAGTTATGTCGGACAAGGCGCGGTTGAGCCCTTGGACGTCGGCAGCGAGTGCCATCACCGTCATGTGGTGCTGTCCGAAAACCACCTCACCGCCGGCAAGCTTGTCCGCGCCGGCGTGCACTGAATCCTCGACGGATGTTCCGGCCTCATCCGAACCGCCGACCTGGTTTGAGATCGTGTTGATGCGTCGCATGGCCGTCACGCGATCCTCAATCGCGAACGACTGCGTCAGGATGAATTCATGCGGTAGCCGCAACAGACCATCAAGAGACCCGGGTGCCGTGAAGGGCGGGTATTCCTTGATGGACACCATGGCGCCAATCTTGCTGGCTTTCGCCCCCCTGATCTCCAGAGCGGATTTGCCGATGAAGATTTGCCGCGTCGCACACGCAGTAGCCAAACTCATGCGCGGGAGCGGCATTTCCACATCCGCGCCACCGGCAAGGATCTTGGCGATGAATTCGGCAGGTTCGGAAAACACGCTGTCGCGCCGTGTCACCACCCCCAGGAGCCGCGCGCCATAGGCCGAAAAGTCCTTCACGACGCCATTGAGGACATCGTGCAATTCGGCCATGGCCTCTTCACGTGTTTCTTCGCCGGCCGTGCTGATGCGGAACGCATTGAGTGCCTTGTCGACCCAGCCGACTCGCCCGATCATCGGGCGGCGGATGAGCGTCAAGAAAGCCTCGTTGACGAACAGGTTCTTTGAGCCCAACTCGTCCATATAGCGGGCATCGAGCTCAGCCACGAAAGGGTTGTCGAAATCCCCTTCGATCTCTGGCGTTACGTGACGCCGGATGATGGTCGAATAGGCGGCAAAACGGGACGTGGAGAGATTGCGGAATGTGGTGTTGCGGTTGAACATGCGGCTGTTGAGTTCTGCCTGATCCATGGTCTGGAAGGGCAGGCCGCTAAGCTGAACGACCCCGAGCAGAAAGCCGCTTTTCGTGACGACCAGGTTGTCGTCGACATGCCGCAGATAAGGGACATGCGCCTCGACAGGCTTTTCCCGTTTGCGCGCTTTGGCGAATTTCAGGTCGGCATTTACAGTCACGGCGAATAGCTCCTCGCGCCCCAAAAGCCTGAATTCGCGACCGCGCCCCGCTTCGACAGTCGCCGTTCGACTATGTGGAAGATGTACGGGTCGCGCTGGCACAGATAGGCGCTGATCAAATGCGTCGCACTGAACAGGCAAAGGCCGAGCGTGAAACTGCTGGTCGCGATGAATCCGAGGACCGCAGCCATGCCATTAAGCGCGAACACCTCGTAACGAACGCCCCATTTCATCGGCGGGCGCGTCAGGGGCAGGCTTACCGGCTCGACATAGACCTCTTCGTCGTCCATTGGATCACGCGCCTCCAGCGGTGGACCTGATGGAATCGACCAGAGCTGCAGCGCCAAAGACCAGAGCGATGCCGATGATGATGGAAAGCGCCATCATCCACACCAGTCTGCCGGTCATGGCAAGGAAGCCCAGAAAGCAAACTGCTATGATCCCGAAAGATCGAGCAATGCTGCCCTGCAGGACACCGACGAACCATTCCAGCACGCCCTCGACCGGGGCAGCCGACTGCGCGTATGCGCTCGCCGGCGCGAGCGACACGCCGATCGCCGCAGCGGCTATAAACTGCAGGGCGAATTTGCCCGCTTTTTTATGATCCATCGTCGTCTCACTCCTTTTCAGTTGCCAAAATCCATGACGTGACCATCTTGCCAGGCGGCGCCACCGACCGCGCCGGTCGCGGCTGCGTTATGATCGTGAACAGGGTTGGGGATGGGAGCCTTGATGAGCTTGCCGAGCTTCCAGCGATTGAGCACTTTGACCACGTATTTCGTGGTCTCGTCGTTCACGGGAATGCCGTTGGCTTTGTAGACGTTCTGCTCACCTGCGTTGTAGGCCGCCAACATCAAAAGCGGATCATGAAACTCGTCATAAAGCGCTTTCAGATAGCGCACGCCCGCGCGGATATTGGCTTTCGCATCACATCTGTCAGCCACACCAAGACGAGACGCTGTGGCCGGCATGAGCTGCATGATGCCGAGAGCTCCCGCGCGAGACGGCCCTTGATTGCCGCCCATATCGCTTTCTGCCCAGGCAACCGCCTCAGTTAGATCGGGATCGAAGCCTTCTTCTTCGGCGATCTTTCGCACCAACGACGCCGCCCGCCGGCGGTCCGTCGGCGCACACGAGCCGCCGTCCACCGAACCGTTATGATCGTCCGAAACGGTCGAAAGCGCCGCGCGTGCCGGCAGCGCAAATGCCGCCGCGACACGCTTCGAGATAGTAGCATCCGCATGTGCCCCGAATGACGCCATGACGCCACACAGCAACACCGCAAGGGCGATCCGGTTTTTACATTGCATTGCCGATTTTGACATTTTACTATGGGTACATGGTCCCAAAGTAAAGTGTCAATACGAGAAGCATGGTCGAGGCAGTTTTCCGATGAAGCAGTTTCCCTTCCTCGCGGCTTTGTTGCTGCAAAGCGCCTCTGTGGGCGCAGCCGATCTGGGCACGAACGAGCCGCATCCGTTCGAGCAGCCCTCCAGTGCGTACCTGCAGAAGTTCGCAAAGCCCGGCGAAAAGACCTTCGTCTACGAGCGCTACGACGCCCGCGGGGGCCTTTTTCAGCGCGACGTGGCGCAGCTAGCAGAGCCAGTGCAAATCAAGTCCGCGACCGAACGCGTCATCAACGGCGTCACGTATAGGCTGCGTGGCCTCGTGGCCTGCCCGAAGCCCAAGATCACCTACAAGGCTGAGGAGTGGGATTGCACGAAGGCCGTGCAAGACTACGACGACGCTGTCTACAAATCCCGCGCATTTGTCGTGTTGTGCAAGACGCTGGTTCTGAAAAGCCAATCCGGCGTACCGGACGCGGTTTCGTGCTTTGCGCTCGTCGGGGCTGGCAATGCCAACGACCCTTATTCGGTCGCTTATGACGACGATTCCATGGTCTTCTTCGAGATGGCTGCGATCGGCCGCAACGAGGACGGCAAGTCCCTGCGACCGGATCTCGAACATGCCTCCAATCTCGGCAAACAGTTCCAGGCCGATGAAGCGAACTAGCCTCGCCGCGCTGTTCGCACTCGCGGGCGCTCACGCCGTGAGCGCCCAAAGCGCCGCGCCACCAAGCGCGACAGCCACTCCCTTCTTGGTGTCGAAAAGCGCCGAACTGTTGACCGGAGATACGTGGCGCGACGATGGCAAGCTCTACCGGCTTTATGGCGTCCAATCATGCTTGCGGGGCACGATCGCCCTGAATGCGAATGGCAAAGAGCTCGATTGCGGCAACGTCTCGCTCGCCCACCTGGCCGCCTTGTTTTCGACAGCGGCCGTGACCTGTCAGCCTATTGCTTTGGCGCTCGACAAAGCGACGTTTGTCGTGTGTGGAGCGAAACTCGACGGCAACACGATCGACGTGGGGACCGCCCTCATCGCGGCCGGCTACGCGTTCGCCGCCACCGACCCGAAAGGCAACGCCGTCAGCGCCAACTATCTGGTGGCTGAGCTCAACGCGAAGATGAAAGCTGATGGTCTTTGGGCGATGAAGTTTCAACATCCGGTTGAACTTTTGCTGAAGCGGCCGAGGGAGCGCAAGCAATGAACCACGAGGATGAATCGAGCCGCTACTACTATCCTGTCGAGGGCCGCACAGACGGCGCAATTGCCGGCGCCGTCGCATTCATCGCGATCATCGCGGTGCCGGTGTTGGCCTACGCCGCATGGCACGCGCTCACGTCGTGGATTTCCGCTCTCTTTTCTTAGATCGGCAAGTTGACGAAAGATCGCAGCAGCTCATGCAGGTCGTCCACGTCCACGTCGCACCAACCGTTGTTGATGAGCCGCTCGAAATATGCGGCTTTCATTTTTAGCTCGCAAACATCTGCCACCGGCGCCATCGCTGCCTGCCGTCGAATAACCGTCTCGTTCTTCATCACAGCGTCAAGCCGCGGACCGATCAGCTCCGCCTCCGCCTCTCCGGCGTGCATGAGATGGCTTCCGAGACACTCCAGCTCTGCCATGGCATGACAATGCGCCGCGATCAGACTCACTACGCTGTCCGCCTCTTGCGCCTCTCCGTTGCTGCACGCCGGTTCAACAGCCATGGTCCTGCTCCGAGTGATTCCCCCTCGCCCTTTGCATCGAGCTGAGAAATACGTTGATTAGGAACGATGGCACGATAGGATACGAAGACTAGCGAAACGAAGCGAAACCCGAGCCTGCAAGTAATTGTTTAAGAATGGAAAGTTATTTCTCCCACCACCGAGCGACGGGAGTGATTTCAAAGAATTGTTCAAACGATTAGCCGCGGCGGGTGCGGGTCGGCCATTGGGCAAAGATGGATTTCCTGCAGGCCCATGGACGCCCGAGCTTCTTGCAGAGGCGATTTCACAGATTGATTCCAACCGGATTGGGGTCGATTTGCGAACGGTGCAGCTTTGGTTTCAAGAGAACGATAAGGGAATTGGCGCTGGCAACATCCGTTGGCTGGCGAGGGTTTTTGGCTGCGATGATCCGGTGGCTACCAGCGAATGGCAGGTCGAGCTAAGTGCGGCGCAATCGCGGCTAGCGGCCAAGAGACGAGAATCGAAGAGAGCCGGAAGCGACGTTGCGCTGGCGGTTCCGGATATGGCGCGAGCCGCGACCTTCGATGACGAGTCAGACTCCCCGGCAGAACTGGCACGGGTTACTGACGCCAAGGGGCCGAGGCAGCGTTCTAGTTTGGCGAGGAGATCGGAGGCGCTTTTTAGTCGCGGATCTCCCTTGAATTTACCGGCGTCGGTGTTTGCGGGTGCCGCCGCTCTTGGGTTTTTGTCGTATATTACGGGGATTCACGACGCTACCTATCTCCGGGCGGATGGCCTCGTTAAGCAGGTTGGGTTTCTTTGGGCGCCGAATTGGACATTCCTCTTCATGGTGCTTTTGCCACTGTTTTTTGCGTTCGTGACAGAGCTACTTGTCTTTTGGAAAAATGAGGGGCGCTTAAAGCTTGTAATGGAGGGCGACCGGATCGGAAACGACGATGCTTGGGCGGACAACGTAGAAGCTTCCTCGTATTCATATTGGGCCGTTTTTTTGATTTGTGTGGTGTTCGCCGGTCTTTTTCAGTGGATCGGCGTCTGTTTGATCCCGTTGATGAAAGGCGGTGGCAATTACGCGACGGATTGGGGCAAGTTAGCGATTGTGCGCCCTGAGGTCATATCGGTGCCGGAAGAGGTCGTGTTCACGGGGCTCGCTTACCTCTATATGTGCCTGTGCTTTTATCTTTTCTTTGTGGGTCTCATTTTGCTTTACACGGTTGTCCATGATCTTTGGACAATTGGTGAGGCATCGAAGAGTCGGCTGGAGGTGGATTATCGACATGAGGCCAATGAAGTCGGCCTCAAGGTGATGCGTGGGATTTTTCGGTGTACTGTTTTGGGGGTTCTGATCGCTATATGCATGAAGGCCCAAAGCTCTTACCTGACATCGCGTGGAGAAAATATTGTGGCTTGGTTAGTCGGCGATATGTCTTCAGCCATATATGGGGGCAATGATGCGGGCGACGGGATCGCCTATAGAATGCCGACGCATTACAGCAGCTTTCTTATCGTTATTTCGACCTGTGTTGTTTTTGCGTATGGGTCCATGCGTTTAGGTGTCGGAACTCGGTTTCAGGCGGCTTTGTGGAAGATGTCGGCGGTCGTGGCGTTACTCGTTGCTAGCTACTTCCTGATCGATGCATTTGCTGGCTTTTCGATCCTTCTGGGCGTTGGAGTGCTGCTCGCGATATACGGTCTAGTTGATCCCGGATTTGGGGATGGCGAGCGAGTGAGTTAGGAAAAAATCAGGGTGTATCATAGCTGGCTTGATCGTTGGGATGAGCGGCGGGCGCGACGCGGTGAGGAAGGGAAGAAGGCAACGGATCTCATCCTTGACGCGGACCGCGCCTTTCCGGGGCCGAGGAAGATTGCAAGCATCGAGGAGTTTTGTGTCCTTGCGGACCAGGCCGTGGCTGATCCAGCCTTTTTCGATGAGCCGAGTGAGAGCGATCAGGGTTTTGAAAGGAGGGATGGGTGGCTAATATTTCCGTCGGACATTGCGACTGATATCGCAGCGAACAATCTTGTGTGGGCGAAAATCACGGAAAGCGGGTCATTCGATCAGGCCATGGTGATCTTTCACCATTGGAATGCAGGCGCGCGGAACCGTCAGATTGCCAACTTTTTCTCGCGGCGTGGTATCACGGTTGTCGAGATTGCTATGCCTTATCACTTCGAGCGCAGCCGTCCCGGTTCCGTCCACGCCGACTATATGCTCAGCCCCAATCTCGGGCGAACGGTCCAGTCTATAAGGCAGGGAGTATTGGATGGGCGAAAGCTCATACGTTGGTTGAAGAGCGAAGGCTATAGAGACATTTCGGTTTTTGGTATGAGCTTAGGTTCCTGGGTCGCGGGGCTAATTGCTGCGCACGACCCGGCTGTATCAAAAGCCTCGCTGTTTCTGACGGCGGGGAGTCTAGCGGATATGGTTTGGACGGGTCGCGCGACACGATTGATACGTGATAGCCTTGAGCCCGAGATTGAGTTGACCGATCTCAGAAGGGCATGGGGTCCACTTAACTTGGAGAATTACGTACATAGTCTGGCGCGGCCTGATCTCGACCTTCACATTGTGTTGGCTAAGAGAGACAAAGTGGTATTGCCAGAGCTATCAGAGAGGTTCATGCAGAGGCTGAAGGGCGCCGGAGCTAGGCCAAATATTTTGGAATTAAAATGTGGTCACTATTCCCTCGCCATGCCACCTTACATTTTGTTGGCCGGTTTGAGCCTGAAGCGCTTTCTGTCGCGTGCTGACAAATCGGCCCTGCGACCCTGACCAGTGTGAACGACTATCTGTATGAGTTGGCGCGCCCACCTGCCTCGGTCCAGTGGCGACAGTATCGATTTTTCTCGATCGATCACTCTCAGTGTTTAACAACTCCTTCGCGTTCGAGGAACGCGTCGGATTTCAGCCGTTCAGCTCACCGTGCAAAGTGGACTCGCCAGCGCGATCGTGCACTGGAATTCGGTCTTGTCTATCTCAACGTAAGCGGTGTTTCCGAACCATCTTTCGGGAGTGGTCGCGATCTGTGAGGTTGCCGATCCTGTATTGGGATCGGAGATCGGGTTGTGTCTGGACTTGACCTTACACTTGACCCGGAGCGGCAGCTTCGGCGTTTCGAGGTGATCAACGGTGCCGGCGGTCGGCGTCATTGGTCGGTGGATGACAAGGCGCGGATCATCGCGGAGACGCTGGAGCCGAACGCAATCATTTCCGAGGTCGCCCGCCGGTATGGCCTCAGGCCGCAGCAGGTCTTCGCCTGGCGCCGCGAAGCGCGCAAACAGGCCGCTTCGGTGCAGCAAGATTCTCCTGCCTTTGTGCCGGCGGTTGTGGCGGCGGCGGAACCTGTAGCCAGCCGTTCACCGAAGCAGCGGAAACGGCAAGCCACCCGAGGTGCCGGCATGATCGAGCTTGAGATCGACGGCATCTCGATGCGCGTCGGCCGGGGCGCCGATACCAAGACGGTGGCGGCAGTGATCCGCGCGCTGAAGGCGACGTCGTGATCGGGCCGACGGGTGCGGTCAAGGTCATGGTGGCGACGAAGCCGGTGGACTTCCGCAAGGGTGCGGAGGGATTGGCCGCACTTGTGCGCGAGACCATGGGCGCTGACCCGTTCAATGGGGCGGTCTATGTCTTTCGGGCCAAGCGGACTGACCGGATCAAGCTGATCTTCTGGGATGGCACCGGGGTTTGCCTTTATGCCAAGCGTTTGGAGGATGGGGAGTTCCGCTGGCCGAAAGTGCATGACGGCATGATGCGGCTGACGGCCGCGCAACTGTCGGCGCTGCTCGAAGGTCTCGACTGGCGGCGAGTCCACGAGGCGCGCCGGACTCGCGTTCCAGCCCAGGCGGGCTGACCCGCGACGAAGTGAATCAGCCTGGATTCGGCTGTCGCGGACTGTCGGCGAATATGGTCTGATCCGCTCATGGCGATGACGGCTGACCAGCTTCCCGACGATCCGGATGCGCTGAAGGCGATGGTCCTGGCGCGCGACGTCGAGAATGCCCGTCTGATTCAGATCATCAAGGAATTGCAGCGTCATCGCTTCGGCCGGCGTGCCGAGACGCTCCCCGAGGACCAATTGCTGCTGGGGCTCGAAGAGGCCGAACAGATCGAGGCCGCCGGTGACGAAGAGCAGGCACAGACCGCTCTTGGCGAACGTCAGGCGCCTGTCGCCAAGCGCAGGGCGAACCGCGGCGGGCTGCCACCCCATCTGCCGCGCGTGGAGATGGTCGTCGACATCGAGGATCATGCCTGCCCGTGCTGCCGCAATGGCTTGCATCGGATCGGCGAGGACATGAGCGAGCGGCTCGACATCGTTCCGGCGCAGCTGCGTGTGATCGTCGTGCGCCGGCCCAAATATGCCTGCCGCGCCTGTGAGGACGTGATGATCCAAGCTCCCGCACCCGCCCGGCTGATCGAGGGCGGCCTGCCGACTGAAGCGACGGTCGCCCAGGTCCTGGTCTCAAAATATGCCGATCATCTGCCGCTCTATCGTCAGGCGCAGATCTACGCCCGGCAGGGCATCAATCTCGATCGCTCCACGCTCGCCGACTGGGTCGGCCGCGCCGCTTGGCATGTGCGTCCGGTGCATGAGCGGCTGCTTGGCAAGCTGAAGTCCTCGCCAAAACTCTTCGCCGACGAGACCACCGCGCCGGTGCTCGATCCCGGCCGCGGCAAGACAAAGACCGGGCAGCTCTGGGCCTATGCGCGTGATGATCGGCCATGGCAGGGAGCCGACCCGCCGGGCGTCGCCTATGTCTATGGGCCGGATCGAAAGGCCGAGCGTCCGATCGCTCATCTCGCAGGCTTCAGCGGAATCCTGCAGGTCGACGGCTATGGCGGCTATCGCGTACTGGCCGAAAAGAGTGGCGTCACGCTCGCCTTCTGCTGGGCACACGTGCGCCGACGCTTCTATGAACTGGCGGCAGCCGGCCCCGCGCCGATAGCCGGCGAGGCGCTGAGACGGATCGCCGACCTCTATAAGATCGAGGACGATATCCGCGGCCGATCGGCTGACGAACGCCGTGCGATGCGTCAGGAAAATAGCCGCGCTCTTGTCGCCGATCTTGAACCTTGGCTGCGCGAAAAGCTCGGCCTGATCAGCCAGAAGACAAAGCTCGCCGAGGCCATCCGCTACACGCTCTCGCGCTGGCAAGGCCTCTCGCGCTTCCTTGACGACGGCCGCATCGAGATCGACAGCAACACCGTCGAGCGCTCAATCCGTCCGATCGCGCTCAACCGCAAGAACGCGCTCTTCGCTGGCTCGGACGGCGGTGCCGAACACTGGGCGGTCATTGCGTCGCTGATCGAAACCTGCAAACTCAACGCTGTCGAGCCACTCGGCTATCTCGCCGACGTACTCACCAGGATCGTCAACGGCCATCCGAACAGCCAGATCGACGACCTGCTGCCCTGGGCCTACATCCGGGTGGCCGAGCTAAAGGCAGTGGCCTGAGAACACCGCTCTGATGTCCGCTGTCAAGGTTTGGAACGCAAGCGGTCGCCCGATCCGAGGAACGGCTGCTCATTCTGATGATCGCGCATGGGTGGAGGCGGAACTGAAGGACGTCGGTGATCAAGCTCTGATGCGCGGGTTGGCTACCGCATTCCCGATTGTGCGTCCGGGGCTGTTCCTATCTTACTGCGGGCGTCGGCGGTTCGCCGGCCACAAAGCGTCTGACGGGCATTCCCCTGCCGTGGTCCCGCCTCCGCCCATGCGCGAGATGTGCGCCGTCGCGGCAACCGATCAGGCGGCGGCGCGTGCCTCCCTTGCGACTGCCCACATGAAGCCGACCAGTTCACGGGCGATCGCGGTGCAGACGACCGTTGTCCGTTTGCCCCGTGCGCTCAGCATGCGGTAGCGGGCTGTCAGGCGGGACTGTGCCTTCCAGGCGATCTCACGCACCTTCGGTGGCGCCTGCTCCAATCGGTATAGCTTCGCCTTCCCGATCTTGGGCGGATGTCGATAAGTCCAGGCGCTCTCGACCAACATGTGGCGAACACGACCGTTGCCTGCCTTTGTGATGCCGCCGCGCCGGACTGTCTCCCCGGTCGAGCGCTCTCCGGGAACGAGACCGAGGTATCCCATGAGCTGGCGTGGGCTTTCGAACCGGCTGGCGTCGCCGACTTCGGTGACGAACGTCACGGCGACGATTAGGTCTACCCCACGCAACGTCTGAAGCGCCCAAACGATCGGCGCCAGCGACCAGGCCGGGACGAACTCTTCGATCACACGCTCCAGCCGCTCGACCCGTTCTTTCGAGACGCGCACCGCCTCCACCATCTCCTGGAGTGCAATCTGATGCGCGGGATGATCGAACCGCTGTTCCTGAAGCCAGCGTAGATAGCGCATCGTCCAGCTCTTCTTGCGCGGATAGCTACGGCCGTGCTTGAGCATGAATGCGCTCACCTGCTGGCGGTGAACGCGCAGCGTCTCAACTGCCGCAGCTCGGGCTCGGACGAGATCTCGTATGGACTCGTGCCCTTCATCGGGAACCCATACCGCCGTCAGCTCGCCGGCGCGCAATAGCCGGGCAAGAGAAATGGCATCTCGGCGGTTCGTCTTCACCCGATCGCCAGGCTTCCTCGGTATCAACGATGGCGCAACCACGGTGCACTCGTGCCCGAGCGACCGGATCAGGCGATAAAGGCCGTATCCGGTCGGCCCAGCCTCGTAGCAGAAATGCGTCTGATCAAAGCGGCTGGCGATCCGGCCTATGACCCGCCGCATGCTGGTGGCCGACGCGTCGACCTCACCGAAGAACCGAACCTCTCCTTCCCGGCCTGCCTCCGCAATCGCAATAGCGTTCTTCAGCTTCGCAACATCGATTCCGACAAATGCTTCTCTATAATCCGTCACGGCTCGTCCTCCTGTGGTGAGGATCGGCTCGGCCCGCCCGAGCAACCCTCGGACGCGCAGTGTAGGGCGAGCCACCTCACCGGCAGAGGCGGACATACGGTCTTACATCTCAACCGTCGCACATCTGAAAAAATAACGCAGAAACAAAGATTTTGAAAAGCTCTTGTTCGGACCCTGGTGGATTGATCGGAACAAAGGAGTCCGTTTCAGGATTCCCTTCGCCGCTGGGGCATGCGACGTTACGGGATGCGCACTGGTATCAGCATCGACATCACGGCTTCGGACAGAGCTCGGCTTGAAGCGATCGTCTCTGCACGCACAACGGGAGGCTCTTCATCGACAGCAAACCCGGGGCGGGCACTGTCATAAAGGTCCGCATTCCAATCCGTACCTGCCGATTGGCGTCTTAAGGGCGGATTCAAGCGGTCGTCGCAACACCGATTGTATTCACTCATGGCAGCAACTCGTCAAGCGCCTCTGCCGGCGTTTTCCAGTCCAGGGTCTTTCTCGGTCGGGCATTGAGAGCCGCTGCGACGGCGACGCGCGCAGGGACGGGAAGTTCAGGGTGGTGTTTCCTTCGCACCTTGAGCTTGTCAGTGGTGTGCAGCCGGCATGAGAACGCGTTCTCCATCGACGCTACGGGCATCAACTCTTCTGACCGCACTGTCCAACCGATCTGTCTTTCCCAGTCAAAGCCCTTCCGGTCGCGACGCCACCATGCACAGCACGTGAAATTCCGAGGGGTATGCCCGTACGTCCCTCATCAAGATAGTGCCGTTATCCTTGATGCGCGCGACTTGCCCGCGGCAACGCCGCGGGCCTTTTTGAGATCGCAGGCTTGATCAGAACGAGCGCTGGAAGCGGACGATGCTGCCGACGCTGTTCTTCTTGTCGGCCTTGGTGAAGTTTCCGAACGGGGTGCCGTCATCGAAGTGACCGAAATGGTCGTAGTCAATTTCGGTCGTGATCGTGTAGCCCGGAACGATGGTGTAGGCGATGTTGGCGGCCAGGGCGTAGTTCTTGTCCTGGTCAGCCGATGCCTGGAGGTTGAACGCGGTCTTGGCGTTGAACTTGTAGGTGCCGCCGCCCCAGACCGCCCAGGTGCCGCCCCACGGCTTGTAGAAGCCACGGCCGCCGGCGGGCAGGGCATTGGACGGGTCGAGAAGGTGCTTGTCGGTCCCATAACCGCCCATGACGAACAGCGACAGTTCCTTGGTGACGTTGACGTCCAAGCGAACCTTGCCAGCCACTTCCTCGTAATTGCTGTCGTAGGCGACGACGCCGGTGATCGCGCCCCAGTCCTGCTTGTACTTCACGCCGCCGACGAGATGCGGAACGTAGCTGTCGATTGTGCCGGTCGCGCCAGAGCCCTCTTCAAGCGAGGCAACGCCCGAGAAGCCGCTGCCGGCGTCGAAGTAGTAGCTGATGAGGTTGGTATTCTTGATGCCGTAAGGGACGATCGTGTCCTGGAGGACGCTGCCGGCGTAGCCGATGAACGAGTCATACACGGAATCGTCCATACCAACGCGCAGACCGCCGAGCTGAATCCAGGCAAAGTTCAACGTCGTAGCGGTGGGGCCGCCGTTCGGGAAGTTGAAGCGCGTCTCGGTATAGGTCTTCAATGTGCCGAGCTCGGTCTCCTGGCCAGTCCAGGTCTTGAGAGTGAAGCGGGCATTCTTCTTCCAGGTGTTCTGGACGTCGCCGTCCCGAACGTCGGTGGTCTTTCGGCCATCGAGGGAGCCGACATCGCCGAGGCCGGCATCGTAGCGGACATAGCCGCCGATGCGCAGGCAGGTTTCGGTGCCGGGAAGGTAGAAGTAACCCGCGCCATAGACGTCGCAGATCTTGACGTATTCGGCCGGTTCCGGCTCGGCGACAACAACCGCATCGGCGGCGCGCGCTCCGGAAACTGCGATCAGGGCCGCAGCGGAGCCGAGAAGAAGGCTCTTGATGTTCATTTTCTTGAAAGTTTCAACACAGGCCCGTGCACGCCTGCCACTGGGTGCAACCCCCATCACCGTGCTCGGAAATGCGACCCGCGTTTCACTCGGATGCGGCCCCGACATCGCCCCATTTTTCTGACTGTGAGCAATATTGATCGTACCCTCCTCAGAAATTAAATCAGGCTTTAGCCCATCAAGACTTGCGATCAGAAACTTCATACTGGCTCCGTGTAAAAATGGTTGCTTTCCGCACGAGGCCGATAAGGCTGCAACGCAACAAAAATGTAACAGACATCGCAAAATACAATGTATTACGTCGACTTTAGCGATGTCGCGCGGGCTAGACTTTCGGACCGGAAATCGCCGCAGTGAGCCGTACAGTCTCTTCTTCCTGTTACCGCGTTGGCCGCTAAACAACCCGGCTTTTATCGTTAAGGGCGTGTCGCCACGGCCCTTGTCTCGGCTATCGCGGCGGCGATGCGGTTCTTCGTTCGCTCGCAGATCAGACGCCGCTCGAAATGAGCGATGGCGCCGAAGACATGGAAACGAGTTCGCCGGCGGCCGAGGAAGTGTCGATTTTTCCCCTACAGACCGAGAAGGGATATCTGTCCCTCCGTAGCCTGTTCACCATTGCCGGCAGCGCCGCCAGGATCGGACGAGGTGGTCGAGACAGACGATAGCAATCGTGTCCCCAGCACGCACGGGCGTGGGCGAGGAGATCGGCGAGGCCCGGCCGGTTCATGCTCTTTCCGGATTTTGACGTGGGTGAACACTTGAAAGCGCCGGCCTGCTTGAGGCGTTGCGTCTGGCCTGCGACATTCTGATCGTCGGGCGCAACCCAGGCTACTGCCTTGTCAATGAACCCCAAACCTCATTCACAGCTGAACGCCATCATTGCGCGGGACTTGCACCATCTATGGCCCCAAGAACCTTTTAGAATTCAGTCCCAAGGCTAAGCCAGAAATCTCTTCTCGTCCGCCTTCACTTGATCCATCTTCTGCAGACGGAAGATTTCTTCGACGGGGACGATGTCTTTGTTGACATTGTGAATGCCGCGATCCCTGAGGACACGCGCGAAAACATCCTGCATCGCCGTCACCGCGGCGCGGATCGCATGGTTGCCGTAAATAACGATGGCGATCTTGATGAGCGCCTTGATCCGCGCTTCGTTCATCTCGGGATAGGCGGTCGGCACGATCACGACGGGTGCCTTGCCCTCCCAGGCCCGCACGAAGCTTTCCACTTCATCCGGTGTTTTCTGCTTGGAGTGGATAAGGATCATATCCGCCCCGGCAGCCTCGTAGGATGCAGCCCGCTTCAGCGCCTCCGCCTCACCCAGACCTGCGATCAGTGCCTCAGTGCGGGCAATCACGAGGAAATCCGGATCGGATTTGGCTGCGATCGCAGCACGAATCTTGCCTTGGAATTCTTCGATCCGAAGAAGTTCCTGCCGCCCGCCGGCGACAAGGCTGGTGACTTTCGGATAGGTTTTGTCTTCGATGACAACGGCGGCCGCGCCGGCGCGCCCATACTGCTTTACGGCATGGATTACGTTGATGGCGTTACCAAAGCCAGTGTCGATATCGGCGATGATCGGAAGGGACGATTGCTCGCCCATGGCACGCACCATGTCGAGATGCTGGGTCATCGAGATCAGGCTGACATCGGGCAGCCCATAGAGAGCGGAAAGTTCGAAACCAGACGCCCAAAGGCCATCGAAGCCAGCTTCTTCGGCGAGAATTGCCGAGAGCGGGCTATGGGCCGCCATGATGTGGACGAGGCCCCGCTCGGCCACTCGGTCACGCAGTTGCTTTGCTTTGCTCATAGGTCTTCTCACTTTCGCAAACGGCTTCGCAGGCTGCAAGGATGCGGCCGCAGGCACGCTGCAGCTCTTCAATCGTAGCGGCGTAGGAGATGCGGACATAGGGCGAAGCCATGAAGCCGCTGCCGGGCACAACGGCGACGCCGAATTGCTCGAGAAGAAACATGGCGAAATCCACGTCCGTCTCGATCACCTTGCCTTGGGGGGTGACTTTGCCGATTACGCCAGCGCAGTTGACAAAAACATAGAAGGCGCCGTCCGGTGTGCGGCATCTGAGGCCCTGCGCCTCGTTGATCTTCTCAACCACGAGATCGCGTCGCTTCTCGAAGTCGGCCACGAAATCGCCGATATAGTTCTGGTTGCCGCCGATCGCCTCGATTGCCGCATATTGCGAGATCGAACTGGTATGGGACGAGGTCTGTCCCTGGATCGTGTTCATCGCCTTGATCAGTTCTATCGGCCCGGCGCCGTAGCCGAGCCGCCATCCGGTCATAGCGCTGGATTTGGAAACACCGTTGATGGTCAGGGTCCGGTCGA
The DNA here is from genome assembly GCF_000513915.1 of Mesorhizobium sp. WSM2561. Taxonomy (NCBI): domain Bacteria; kingdom Pseudomonadati; phylum Pseudomonadota; class Alphaproteobacteria; order Hyphomicrobiales; family Phyllobacteriaceae; genus Mesorhizobium; species Mesorhizobium sp. WSM2561. The sequence continues at coordinate 38,137 of NZ_AZUX01000036.1, read as the reverse complement.
TGAGATCGGGCGCGGCCTCTACCATCGTCGCGAAACGTACGCCGTAAACGAGCTTCTCGTAGATGTCGTCGGCAAGCACATGCACCCGGTCGTGCCGGCGAAGCACTGCGGCGAGTGCGGCGAGCTCGGCCTTGGAATAGACTGCCCCGGTCGGGTTGTTGGGCGAGTTCAGCATCAGCCACTTGGTACGTGAGGTGATCGCCGCCTCCAGATCTGCGGGCTTCAGCTTGAACCCGAAATGCTCATGGCACTCGACAAGAACCGGTTCACCGCCGGCAAGTCGCACCATGTCGGGATAAGACACCCAGCATGGGGTCGGAACGATCACCTCGTCACCTGGATCGAGACTGGCGAACAAAGCATTGAACACCACCTGCTTGGCGCCGCAGCCGACCGTGATCTGGTCGATGTCATAGTCGAGACTGTTATCGCGGATCAGCTTCTGACGAATCGCTTCGCGGAGCGGCTTGACGCCGGCGACCGGGGTGTAGCGCGTCTTGCCTTCACGAATTGCGGCGATCCCGGCATTTTGGACCGGCTCGGGGGTATCGAAATCCGGTTCGCCCTGACTGAGCGCAATGACATCGATACCCTTCTCCTTAAGGGCGGCGGCCGCAGCCGTCATGGCCTTGGTCTGGGAAGGCCGCACGGCCTGTAGCCTCTTGGCGATGAGTGGCAACAATGCACCTCTCCTCAAAAACTGAATCTGACCCAGACCTAACCGGGGAGTATTGCGCTGGCCAGTTTAGCCATCGCGCAAACAGAGCCGAATGATCGTATTTCGCGATATGATCAACCCCGCCCCCTATTGGGCTGGCACGTCTATTTCTGTCATTTTCTTGCAAAGCCGAGTCAACCAGCGGCAGAAGCCGCGCGCCACATCCAAGTTGGAACCCCGATCAATCGCATAGGCGCGGTACTGCATGCCGCTCGGCGCGCGGGAGCGGGCAACCACCTCCAGGAGGCCTTGCCGGATCAGTTCCGCTACGACGATATGAGGCGTCACCAGCAGGCTGTTGCCGGTCGTCACTGCCGGCAAGGCCAGATAATGGTGGTCGTAGCGTGCACCCGAGATGATGTCCGAAGTCTTCAAATCCATGCCGCGAAGCCAGGTCGGGAGGATGTCTGGCCGCGAGGTGACGGCGATCACCGGGGTGGTGCGCAACGCCTCTAAGCCGCGACCGGCGGCACAGTCCGGCGCACCGACGCAAACGAGCTGCTCGTCATAGAAGTCCCAGCGATCTCCAGGTTCGGTCAGCGTCAGATCCCGGGTCAAAAGCACGTCGAAGCTGTCGGTTGAGGCGGGGCCAGACAGGGCGCTGATGACGTCGACCGTGACGCCACCCATTTCCTTAGAGAAGTCGCGCAGATTGGGGATGAGCACCGTATAGGCGAAGGTCGAGAGCGACGTCCTCACGACAAGTCGGTTGGCATCCTTCCCGTCACCGCGGCGCATCCGCTTTGCCGTAAAGAAAATCGTGTCCAGCGGCTCGGCAACGGCATCGGCGAAAAGCCGCCCGAAATCGGTCAATTGACTCTGGCGTCCGTACCGTTCGAGCAGCTTGGCCCCGAGATACACTTCCAACACTGCGAGGTGGCGGCTCACCGAGCTCTGGGTAATGCCGAGTGTCTTCGAGGCTCGGGTGACGCTGCCGTCGCGTGCCACCTGCACGAACGCGCGAACGGCGTTGAGAGACAGATCCTGTTGCTCCCTCACAGACTGTACTCCGCAGACATTGCAGCCATCCATCCAGAGGCGAGCCGTTCCCATCGGTTTATTCGATGTATGTCATCCATATGTAACACAACGGCGCCAAAGGTCACGGCGATCCAGACATCAAGCGGTTCATGTTTTGGCCGGCTGAAAGCGAGGTACTGCAAAATGGCGGCCATAACCATCGAAAAAATAGAAAAGACTTTTGGCGCGACGGTCGTCCTGCGCGATGTCTCACTCGAAATCGCCAATGGTGAATTTCTGACGTTGTTGGGTCCGTCGGGCTGCGGCAAGTCGACACTCTTGCGGATCCTGGCGGGGTTAGAGGTGCAGACGGATGGTTCCGTAGCGATCGGCGAGCGTGTCGTCGACGGCGTGCGGCCGAAGCGGCGCGATGTGGCCATGGTGTTCCAGTCCTATGCCCTCTATCCACATATGACGGTGCAGGAGAACATGAGCGTTCCGCTGAGGATGCGTCGATTGTCGGCCTGGCAGAGGCTGCCGCTGGCCGGCCGGTTCCTGCCGGGGACGAAGGCAGCAGTCGCGGAAATCGAGAAGGACGTGATGCGCACCGCCAAGGCGCTCGGTATCGGTCACCTGCTTGCCCGCAAGCCCGGTCAACTGTCCGGCGGCCAGCGACAGCGCGTTGCGGTGGGGCGCGCGATGGTGCGCCAGCCCGCCGTGTTCCTGATGGACGAGCCGCTCTCCAATCTCGATGCCAAACTGCGCGTCCAGATGCGCGCCGAGATCAAGGAACTGCACAAGCGTTTAGGCGTCACCTTCGTCTACGTCACCCACGACCAATCCGAAGCCATGACCATGTCGGACCGGGTGGCGGTGATGCTCGATGGCGAGTTGTTGCAAGTGGCGCCGCCGCAGGAGATTTATGCCGATCCCGACGACCGGCGCGTGGCCGAATTCATTGGATCTCCCAAGATCAACATGCTGGAAGCCAGACCGCGCGAAACCGGGCGTGTCGATACGGCTGGCACGAGCTTTGTCATTCCAGCCGATGTCGCGTCGGGCACCGCCATCACCTTGGGCATCCGCCCGGAGGCGTTCCACCTCGTGGATGTTGCGGGTCCGAATGTGTTGACCGGTGCGGTGCGGCTGGTCGAGCACATGGGTTCCGACCTCTATGTTCATCTGGATGTTCCCGGAACCGAACATCCGGTTGTTGCCCGGCTACTGGCAGAGCGCGCCCCGCAGATTGTTTCAGGCCAGACGCTGCATCTCGGCATCAGGCCGGAACGTCTGTTGCTGTTTGCCGCCGACGGCAGGCGCTTGCGACAGGAGCATCAGGATCGTCATCGCAGTGGCACCGTGCTGCGGATGAAGGAGCTCGCGTTATGAGCGTCGCAGCTTCCCATCCGGCGAAACAGGCCGCTTCTTCGACCATTTCATCCGCAGCCCGAAGGGCGCTGCACCAACAACGCATCGCCGAAACCTTCGCCGCCTGGTTGCTGGCCGGACCGGCGCTTATCCTGCTCATTGTTCTGTTCTTCCTGCCGGTTTTCGGCATCTTCGCCATTGCGCTGACCGACTGGCAGTTCGGCGCAAATTCGCTCTCCTTCGTCGGCTTCCGCAACTTCCGGGAAGTCCTCTCTGATGAGGGCTTCCGCACCTCACTGGTCAACACCATCGTGTATGTGGTGATCGTCGTACCGGGCACGATCGTGATGGGGCTTGTGATCGCGCTTTTGATCGAAAGCGGCAAGTCATGCCGCAATTTCTATCGCGCCATTCACTTCCTGCCGTTTATGGCGGCGCTGACGGCCATGGCGATCGCCTGGGAAGCGCTGCTTCACCCGACCATCGGCCTCGTCAACCAGACGCTTTCCGGCCTCGGCATCCCGACCGCCAGCTGGCTGCGCGACGAGAACACCGTGCTTCCCGTTCTTGCCGTGATCGGCATCTGGCAGAACCTCGGCTATGCCATGGTGCTCTTCCTCGCGGGGCTGAAGTCGATCCCGCAGGACCTCTATGACGCCGCTCACATCGATGGTGCCGACCTCTGGCTCGACCGGCTGCGCACCGTCACGCTGCCGATGCTCGGTCCCGTCACCATGTTTATCTTCATTGTCGTCGCGCTGAAAGCGTTCGAGACCTTCGACACCGTGCAGGTGCTGACGCAAGGCGGACCGGGGCATTCATCCGAGATGCTGCTCTACACGCTTTATCGCGAGAGCTTCGAATATCTCAGAACCGGGTATGGCGCGTCGATTGCCGTCGTCTTCCTCTTCATAGTCGTCACGCTGACGCTCATCCAGGTCCACGTCATGGACAAAAGGGTTCACTACCAATGACGCACCCATTGCCCACCTTGCCGGCGGTGCTGCGCTTTTCAGAGCGAGATAAGGGCATAGGCGCGACAGCGCGCCCTAGTGAGTGTCTACCTGATATCACTAGATCAGCTCAGCAAGATCGGAGATAAAATGAGCGACATAAACACTAGCGTTATGACGGTAACACCGGCATCGCCATTTTTGGGAGCGGACGTAACGGGAATCTCCGTAACGGCTCTGATCAGGTCACCCGACGCAGCCGTCGTACAGACTCTGAAGCAAGCGTTGGACCAGTTCCTCGTACTGCGATTCCAGCAGCCAGCCCTCACCGACGATGAAATCGTGGGATTCGCAAACTTATTTGGAACGATACTGTCGGATCGCAAGAATACGGAGGAGATGGATTCGGTTCAGCCCAGCGGACGCGCGGAGCTTAAAGTCTTGTCTAACGCTACGGCGTCGGATGGTCGACCGGTCGGTGACAAAGGTGCCGCGGCACAGATTTGGCATACTGATGGATGCCACCGCGAGACGCCGAACGCATACTCTGTCCTCTACGCACGCAAGGCTCCCGACAATCCACCGCGTACAGGGTTCATGAGCTCATACACGCTTTACGAGAAGCTGCCTTCGGATCTAAAGAAGGAAATTTCGACTCTTAGAGCCGTGTTCAGCGTTCACAACCGATCCCAAGATTTCAACACCTTTATGGCTGGAGCGTCGGTAGAAGACGAAAAGCGGGCGGAAGGGCCAAGGCACCCTCTTGTTCGACTGCACCCATCGACAAATCGGCCATTCCTTTACCTGCCGAGACGGCGCGACGCATTGATCGAAGGCTATTCCTCCGAACAGAGCAGGAACTTGCTCGAGCGCTTGTGGGCTGCGGTGTTTTCGCTATCGGATCAATGGCGCGTAGCATTACAAGCCAACGATTTTGTAATTTTTGACAACCGGGCGGTCCTTCACAACCGTGAAGGTTGGGAGTCTACGCAGGACCGGACAGTGTTCCATCTTGCTCTGGAAGGGGAAACTCCCATCGCCGCGTTTGCACCGAAGACCGTCGCCAAAAGGGGACGCGGACGGGGCGTAAGGCCACCGTCGAAGTCATCCGGCATTTAGCGAAGCCAGTTCGCCACAATTCTACTTCTAGAATTCGTTGCTCGCGACGGCGTATTCATGGACAAAAGAGTTCACTACCAATGAGCACTCGTCTCCTCTTGCCGACGTCGGCAATTTTGCGCCATTCCGCGCTTCTGATTACCGGAGCCCTGATCCTGGTCCCCTTCGTGTGGATGGTGTCGCTGTCGATCAAGCCGCCGGGCGAGATCTTCCGCGCCTCCTTCTCCTTCTGGCCGCAGCAGTTCTACGGCATCGAGAACTATACGAGAGCACTGACCGAGGCCCCATTGCCGCGCTACATGCTGAACGGCCTCTTCGTCTGCACGATGATCGTTATCCTACAGGTCCTCGTCTGCGCGCCAGCAGCCTATGCGCTCGCCAAGCTCGATTTTCCCGGCAAGAGCCTGCTCTTCGCCATGGTGCTGATCGCGCTGATCCTGCCTCATGAGGTGCTCTCGCTGCCGCTGTTCATCCTCGGCTACCAGATCGGCATCCTCAACACCTATGCCGCGCTGATCTTCCCTTACGTCGTCTCACCCTTCGGCATCTTCCTGTTCCGGCAGTTCTTCAAGACCATTCCAGACGATGTTATTCACGCCGCAAGGCTCGATGGGTCCTCCGAACTTGCCATCGTCTGGCGGATCATGGTGCCTATGGCGCTTCCGGCAATTATCGCCTTCGGTATCTTCTCTGTGATTGGTCACTGGAACAGCTTGTTCTGGCCGTTGATCGCGGTTCGCGACCAGTCCCTGATGCCGCCGCCACTCGGCATCATGGCTTTCAAGAACGAAGAGGCAGGCAACGACTACGGCCCGCTCATGGCGGCATCTACCATCATCGTCGCTCCCCTCATCATTGCATTCCTCTCCGCTCAACGCTGGTTCGTCGAGGGAATAACCGGGGGGGCGGTGAAGTGAAACTTAGCCTAATCCTAGAAAGCCAAAGCCAATGCGATTTCCTGGGCGCCGTAGCAGGGACTTTACAGTGTCATCTCCAAGGTCTGCCCGTCTGGCACGACGTCGGACCTCATTGCAAGCCGGATTGAACGGATCTGCGAGCAGGACCGGCGCTATGGGGATTGTGGCCTGGCGTTCATTGGGGGATCAACTTCGCCAGGCTGATAAAGGGCGCGTGTGCGGCGTCGGCGAAGGATGCCATGGTGGAAGGCAGAACCTTGATTGCGCGTGCCGTATCGGACAGGCGTCAATGCCTCGCGTTCACGCGAGATGCGGCGACGGTCTTCCTCTTCAGGCGTCGGGCACTCGGAGCATCGAGCAACGCCCGGATCCCGGATCAGTGCCCTCGCCGTCGATCTTGTCGGTCTTTGCACGGCGCCGTCGACGCGAGGTCGCGATCAAGGCCGGATCGACGACGTGGCTTTCGATATCTTCGGCCTGCAGCACGCGACGGATCCAGAAGCCCTCAAACCCGACCTCCTGGATGACGACGATCGGAAAGCATGTCCCGGTCCGCGCTTGCGCCTTCCGCCCGAGTTCAGCAAACCGCGCCAGCATTTCGGCGGCGTTGTCCGCCGCCACCATGTGATTTGACATCTTCTCGCCGCCACAGGGCGACAGGGCGGTGATCAACCATTTTGAGCGAGACAGTTCCAGCGAGACGAAAATTGCGCCAAGATCAGTCCGGATAGCGGTTGCGCGCCGTGAGGCCGATCGACCCGATATTGATCACAACGTAGACGCGTTCCGGCGACGGGTAGACGATATTTTCCCGGAAACCGGGGAAACTCGCTTCTCCCGCCGAGCCGTTGTCGAGCATTGTGGTGACGCCATAGCCAAGGACGCAATCGCGGGGGCGAAGAGAGATGTCGCGGACGCTGTGTTAGATACATGCACATGCAGGTCCATCCAGCCGGAACTGACGAAGGCGCCAGCGCAATCGACGATTTCGGCGCCGGGAGGCGCTTCCACCTGTCCCCGCCCAGCAATCCTGCCGTCCTCGATCAGGATGTCGATCGGCGCGTTGTCATGACCGGGACTGGCCATTGGACGAAGGTCGCGCAAGAGCGTCTTCGTCATGCCCTGCGCTCATGCCGCCTTGAGGACGGTCACTACGCCTTCCAGAGCCTGCCTCAGTTCCTCGCGATCGCGCGGACTGCCGAGGACGATGCGGATCGCCGGAGACGCCTGTTCCTTGGACACGGCGAACATTTCGCCGCTGCGCAGGACGACGCCCTGCTTGTCGCAGGCGGCGATGAAGTCTTCCTGTGTATAACGCTTCGGCAGGTCGAGCCAAAGGTGCAGTGCTTCCGGCTTCGCTGTGTAGCTCGCGCCGTCGAGGATCGAACGGGCAATCCCCTGGCGGGCGGCGGCCTCGTCGCGAACCGCTTCCAGGATGCGGGCGCCGACGCCGTTGTCGACCCAGTTCTCGGCGATCGCCGCCGAGATCGGCGAGACGAACCAGGTGGAGGTGGTGCTGACCGGCTGGAAGGCCTTGGCGGCAGCCGCCGCATCTGGTGCCACGAGATAACCGAGGCGCAAGCCTGGCGAGACGCATTTCGCCAATCCCGTCGCGTGCCAGGTGACGTCGGGGGCAAGCACTGCAATCGGCGGCGGTGCCTGGCGCGGCAGCAGACCGTAGACGTCATCCTCGACGATGACCACGCCGTATTTGCGGGCGATTTCGGCAAGCGCCAGGCGGCGTTCGCGCGACATGATGATTGTCGTCGGATTGTGGAGCGTCGGCGATAGGAATAGCGCCTTCGGTTTGTCAGTCTTGCACACCCGTTCGAACGCATCCGGCAGCGCACCGTCTCCGTCCATTTCGATCGCGCGGATTTCGACGCCGAGGAAGTTGGCGAGACGGCGGAAACCGTAATAGCTCAACCGCTCGGTCAGAAGCAGGCCGCCGCGGCCGACCATGGTCGCGAGCGTGATGAAAAGGGCATTCTGCGTGCCGTTGGTGACGATGATGCGGTCTGGATCCGGCGCCTGACCGAATCGCTGCTTCAGCCATTCGCTCCCCACGCGCCGGTCTTCTGGCGTGCCGTTGAACTTGTGCATTCGGAGCAAAGTCGGAAGATCGCTGCGCTTCGAAAGCTCGATGAGGACTTTCGAGAATTCGTCGCCGAGCCAGTCGGGGCTCGGAGGCGTGGTGCGGATGAGGCTGATAGGTTCGCGGGACATGAGAAATGACCTTGATATGATGGAGGAAACCGCGGCCGGTGACCCGGCCGCAGCCGGTTCGGCAACAATCAGTTCTGGGGCAGCAGGGCTTCGACTTCGCTCACCATCTGCTTCAGGGAGTCTTCCGGCGAACGCTGCAGGGTGACGACCGCCTGCAGCTGATCCTGGATCACCTTTGTGATCTTTGTGGAGTTCTCACCGGGGAAGGAGAAGAAGCCATTGAGCTGGGTAAGCTGGGTGACAGGAACACGCAGGTTCGGGTTCTTGGCGTAATAGTCGCCGAGCAGTTTCGGATCCTGCACCGCCTTTTCATTGATCGGGATATAGGAGGTCGCGGTCGCCATCGCGGTTTGGGACTGGGCGTTCGTGGCGTATTTGATGAATTCCCAGGCAAGCTTCTGCTTGGCGGCGTCCTTAGTGTGGATCACCAGGGCATTGCCGCCGGCCGGCAACAGGCCCTTGTCCGAAGGAACCGGGAATTGCGAAACGATGATCGGGAAACGGCCGGCCGCCTGCTTCGTATAGAGCGCGATATCGGAGCTCGAAGTGACCAGAATGCCTATGGAGCCGGCGGCAAACGCCTGCTTGGCCTGGTCGCGGCTCATGTCCTTCATGCCGGCCTCGCCGATCGCCTTCAGGAGCTTCAGGGCGTCTATTCCCTCTTTGCCGCTAAAGGCGATCTTCTTCATGTCCGGCGTCATCATCTGACCGCCGGCGGCCTGCACCAGCGCGACGAAGGTCCAGTTGCCAGTCGGCGTGTAGTCGAAATAAATGCCGCCGCTCGGCGCCTTGATCTTACTGGCTAACTCGATAATGCCGTCCCAGGTCTTCGGAGGGTTGTTGGGATCGCCGCCGGCTGCCTTCACCAGGTCAGCGTTGAAATAGACGGTCGGGATGGAGATCGCGAAGGGAATGCCATAGGTCTTGCCGTTGATCTCACCGATCTCGGTGATCGACTTGGAATAGCCGAAACTCTTCCAATCCGGCTCGGCCTTGATGAAATCGTCGAGCGGAACAGCAAGGTTGCGGTCGACGAAAAGATGCAGGAAGCTCGTGCCTTGGAAGGCGACGTCAGGAATGTCGCCGGTGATCGCGGCGCGCAGCATCAGCTGCGCCATCTCCGTATAGCCCTTGACGTCCGACAGGTTGATCTTGGTGCCCGGATGGCTCGCCTCGAAGCCCTTGGCGATCGCCTCTATGGGCGTCTTGAGGACATAGGCGTTGGAATAGAGGACATTGAGATCCTCTGCCGCTGCACAGGTCGAGAACAGGGCTGTGAGTGAAATTGCAACGGCTCTGAAGATATTCCTGGACATTGTTGTCTCCACTGGAGTTGCGGGTGCAGCCAAGACGTCTCGGCCGCGTTAGAAAAAAAGCGGTCAGGCGCGTTCCATGCTTGCTCCGGCGGGGGAAACCGCCTCGGAATTGGCCCATCCGCCATCGAGATAGATTGTGCGGTTGACGCTGGTTCGCTGGAGACGCTGGCGGTAGCTGTTGAGGCCAGTCTCCAAGACATGCGGGGTGCCGACCATGGGAAGCTCGACGTCGGCGGCGCCGGCAATGACTTCGGTCAACACCCGTCCGGTCATGCTGTCGGGAATGGCCATGCCGTTGAGCGAGAGGATGGTCGGGACGATGTCGCAAATGCCAGAGGGTATGGCGGAGACATGGCCGCCGCCGCGGAAGGCGGATCCGGCGACGATGCCGACCGAGGCGAGCTCCTTCGGATGCAGCCCGCCATGCAGGCCGAGTCCCGGCCGCCTGGGATTGTCATAGAACGTGCCGCCGACGAGCCCGAATTCGTCGACACCGTCATCGGCCCTGAAGGCGAAATAGACGTCCGGCGCGCGGATATGATCGGTGAACACGAGATGGCTGGCGAAACTGCCCGGCGCAATCCCCTCGACCTCGTTCCTGGCCGCCGTGAAGATCGGTCCGATCCATGGCTCTTCGACCAGCGCCTCGACAAGCCGGATCATCTGGGTGACAGACCGGTCGGCGAGATAGAGCGCGCCGACCTGGCCCGGCACGACCACGACATCGACGCCGTCTCCCGGTGCAATATCCGGGACAAAACCGGTCGCCTTCAGGCTGTCGATGACGGAAACTCTTGTATGGGCGGTGATATGGCCATGGTCGGAAAGGGCGATGATCTGCACGCCGGCCTGCCGGCCCTCGGCCTCCCACCAGTCGAGCAGTCGGCCGAACTCGGCATCGCAATGGGCGATCGCCTGGCGGGTCTTGGCTCCGCCGGTGCCGTTGAAATGCGAGGCTGTATCCGGCTCGCCATAGGAGAGAACCGTCACGTCGGGCGCATGCTTCGGCCAGAGATGGTCGAGGAAGATTGACGTGATCAGCGTCTGCGCCTCGATATCCGGCTCGCCCTGCGGCGGTACCGGCGGCAGGGAGCCGAAACGTTGCTCGATCTCCAAAAGCACATCGGCAGGCGTACAGGCTTCAGGGAAATGGCCTGACAGGCGGATATGGCCGAACTGCTCGGCCTTGTGATGGAAGAAGCGCGTCGTACCGGGCGTGTTGGTAGCGAGAACCGCCATGCTCCGGCCGGCCCGGCCGAGGAGCTCGCCGAGCGTGGGTGCGCTCATCAGCATGCCGCTGCTTTCCCGGTTGATGCGATCCAGAAGAACGGCATCGGCGGTGTCGACATAGCGCTGCGGCATGGCCAGCCGATCGACATATTTGTTGCCAACCATGCCGTGTCGGCTGGCGGTGGCGCCGGTGACGAGGCTCGGGAAAGCGACCCGTGTTTCGCTGGGATAGACGGTACGTTGTGCAGCAAGGGTTGCGCCAAGTCGCTGCAATCGGGCAATATTGGGCGTCTGAACGGAATCAATGAGATCGGGCCGCAGCCCGTCAAAACTGACGATAAGGAATTTGTGGTCAAAAGAAGTCAATTTGAGCCTCGATATTGCGCCCGATGTAGTCTAGACTACTAGTTGTCTAATGTGAAGCTTGTGTGACAAGCAAAATCCGGATGTCGTAAAAGCCATTTTATGAGGATTGCGATGCAGAAAGAGGGAATCAATCTTTGGCGGCAGATCGGCGAAACGCTGGCGGACGAGATCACCAAGGGGGTTTTGGCGCCTGGCTCACGCGTGCCGGCGGCACCGGACCTTGCTTTGCGCTTCGGGGTCAACCGCCACACGGTGCTCCGCGCGCTTTCCCGCCTGCAGGACGAAGGCTTGGTGCGTATCGAGCGCGGCCGCGGTGCCTTCGTCGTAGAAAATCCCATCCTCTACCGAATGGGCGTGCGCACCCGTTTCGAGGAAAATCTGGCCGGCCTCAACAAGGTGCCGGGCCGCAAACTGACCGCGCTCGTGAACCTGCCGGCGCCCAAGCTGGTGGCTGAAAGCCTCGCCATTCCGCTCGGCGATACCGTGACCCTAGTCAGCCTGCTCGGCGACGCGGACGGCGTTCCCCTAAGCTACAGCCGCAATTATTTCCCGACCTCCCGGCTGCCGGGCATTCGGGAAGCATTCCAGAATGCGGTGGAACAGAAGGAGAAACGGCTTTCGATCACCGCCTGCTTGCAGGAAGTGGGCATCAACGATTTCCGCCGCAAGGCAGTGCGGGTCCGCTCACGCCAGCCGACCGCCGACGAAGCCCGATATCTGCAGATGTCGCAGGCCGAAAGCGTCCTGGAGCTGATCGCGACCAATGTCGACCAGAACGACATGCCGCTCATATTCGCCGAGACCTGCTTCTGCTCCAGCCGCGTCGAATTCGTGCTGGACATGTGAAGGATCTACAACAGCATAATCACGCAGAGGGCCTTCGCCCGATGGCTTTCCAAAACTATTGGTGGCGGGCCAAAATTGCCCTTGCCGAGCGCGCAGCGACGCTTCTTGCCCGACAGGCGGCGTGCGAGCTTATAAGACTGTTCACGAAAACACGTACCGCCGCTTCTGACGAATAAACCGACGGCGGAGAATATTTTCTCAGCTGTCCCCATCATTGATCTACCGCGTGGCGACTTCCGCTAAGCGCGCTGCGTAGTGAGCTGATGGAATTTGCGGTTTTGGGCTCGGCCTGGAGCGGCAATTTTCTCTATTTCGCCTACCGGGAACTTGTCCGTCTCGAGAAGGAGTTCAACTGGCAAAGGTGCGGAAAGTAACCCAGTGCACATCGCTGATGCGATGCGGGGCACCTTTGGGCGCACCGTCGCTGATGGTGGGCCAGGACGCAAGTAAGGACCTTGTCTTTGTCGAAGAGATTTCCGTCTCCAGGACATGGAAGTAGCAAAAACAGCGAAAAGCGGTTCCTGAGATGACCGGTCACGACGGACGGGCGGCGACCACTGTGATTTCGACCAACGTCCCGGCCGACAGGACCGCCTGAATGCAGCAGCGCTGGGGCCAATGGTCCGGATCATCGCCGACCCACGCCCTCCACTCGGCATCGAACTCTTTCTTCTGCTCGAGGTTCGACAGTAAGACATTGACGGAAATCAGGTAGCGCCTGTCGCTTCGAAAATGCGCGAGAACACGCTCGATCTTGCTGAAGCTCGCCTCGATCTGCCCTTTGAGGCCGAGGCTCTTGTCATCAGAAGTTGCAACAGCCCACACGAGGTTGCCGAATGCGGATCCCGAGCTGCGTCCGGGAGCGACCCCCGGCGCACGCTCGATTGGAAACGAACTGTTCATCCCACGCTCCCTTTCGATGTTCGAAAGATGACAATCAAAGAAATCTGGCAACGGTGATTGACTATCGAAACAGCGTTGATCAACCTGATATCAGCCGTCGACGGCCAAGCAACATCATGCCGCTCGTGTCGTTCACTTCAAGAACTATGCCAGAGTGGAGATTGGACATAATTGGGTATTTTAACGGGGTTGACGGCGGACAACTGCAAGCCGATCCTCGTCACACATGCAACGGTGAGACAATATTTTCCGTAGTCACGGAGCCGCCATATGGACACGAGCCGACCGAAAAGCTCCCGAACCTACGATGTCGTCATCGTAGGGGGTGGTATTGTCGGTCTTTGCATTGGATATGGCCTCGTCAAATGCCAACTAAGTGTCGCAATAGTTGACGGGAACGATTCCGATTTTAGCGCCTCGCGCGGAAATTTCGGAATGATCTCCATCTCGAACAAGGGGTTCAACAATATCCCCTATTTCCGCCTTTCGCTGATGTCTGGGAAACTATGGCCCTTGTTTGCGGAGGAGATTCGTGAGTGTTCCGGCATCGATCCGCATTTCGACCCGCGGGGCAAGATCTATTTGTCTGTGGGAGACCGGGAGATCGACGAACAAAGGAGACACATTGAAGAGTTTTCGCGGCGCGCGGGAGCCGAATACCGGAACGAGATTCTCGACAGGGACGACGTCGACGAGTTGTTGGACAATGTCGGTCTGGGAGAGACTGTAAGTGGAGGATCCTTCAGTCAGCTGGACGGATCCGTCGACCCCCTGAAATTCTATTCCAGCCTCCTCCGGGCCTACCGAGTTAGCGGTGGGCACTTTTTCTCCGGTCACATCGTCGAGCGTATTGTTCGCGACACCACTACCTTTCTCGTGACAACATCAGCGGGCCAGTTCTCAGCTCCGAAAGTGGTAATCGCAGCCGGCCTAGGCATCCCGTCCCTGGCCGAACAGGTCGGGCTCCAGGTGAAGGTGCGTCCGGAACGCGGCCAGATCATCGTGACCGAACCGATCGACCAGGTTTTCAAGTACCCGATCAGCGGCTTCTTGCGACAGAACGTCGAAGGGACGGTGATGATCGGCAGCTCTAGCGAATATGCCGGCTGCGATGATCGCACCACGGTGCAAATCCTGAAGGAGCTTGCGAAAGGCGCGGTTGACAGACTGCCCTTGCTGCGATCCGTGCAAATCAACCGGTGCTGGGCGGCACTCAGGCCACGGACGCAGGATGGCTATCCGATCTATCAGGAATCGGGCGGGCAGCCGGGGGCATTTGTCGTCTCATGCCACAGCGGGATCACACTGTCGGCTTTGCATGCGCGTCTCCTGCCGCAGTGGATCATGGAGAGTACAAGGGACTGCCTTCTCGACCCGTTCGGAATGGAAAGGTTGCGTGATGAACAACCGGTATGATGCAATCAATCAGGCCTCCTCCATAAGCTTGGACTTCGAAGGCAAGGCCATTGCCGCCCGGCAAGGAGAGACCGTCGCCACAGCCCTTCTCGCCGCCAATCCGGGCTACACGGGCACCAACCCGGTGAGTGGACGCCGTCGGAGCCCGTATTGCCTGATGGGCGTCTGTTTCGAGTGTCTCGTGGAAATAGACGGCCGTCCGAATCAACGCGCCTGCATGGTACCGGTGCGGGAAAGCATGATCGTTCGCAGGCAAAGCGGACTTCGGCCGCTTGCGCTGAAGGGGCTGCAGAAATGAGTTCGAATCTGGTCATCATCGGCGCCGGTCCTGCCGGCATGGCCGCGGCAATCCAGGCCGCCGAGTTCGGGCTTTCCGTGCTGGTCCTCGATGAACAATTTGCTCCCGGTGGCCAGAGGTTTCGCGCCATCGAAAGGGCGGAGCGACGGGCAGTGAGAAATGGCGGAGCCTTGGATAAGGATGATGCCCACGGAGCATCCATTGCAAGGCGATTTCAGGAAAGTGGCGTCGCCTATTTGGCGCAGGCGTCGGTCTGGGACGTGGCAGCCGACCCATTCGAGGTCAGCTATCTGCACCAAGGCAACAGTGTTTCTGTGCGGTCTGAAGCCGTCGTCATTGCAACGGGCGCCCTTGAAAGGCCCATGCCGATCCCCGGTTGGACCTTGCCTGGCGTGATGACGGCGGGCGCCGCTCAGCTGATGTTGAAGACATCTGGACGTATCCTCGAGGGGCGTATTGCGCTATTGGGGTGCGGTCCGCTCCTCCTTCTTGCGGCAAAGCAGCTTTTGGACGCAGGCGCCGACATTGTCGCGCTGCTCCAGGCGACGGCCTTCGTCGATTTTTTGCGAGCGACGCCGTATCTTCCGAGCGCATTTTTGGCACCGAAGGTTCTGCTGAAGGGATTGAAGCTCCTCGGCCGCACGATCGGAATCAACGCCGCCGCCTCGCTGCAAGATGCAAAGATTCTCGGAGAAGACCGCGTAACCGGCGTTGAATATACGGTCGGCGGGCGTACCACGGCCCTGGAGTGCGATGTCGTTCTCATGCATTTTGGCGTCATCCCCAATACCCAGATCACGCGATTGGTAAGGGCCGACCATATGTGGAACGACCGCCAACTATGCTGGCAGCCGGTGACCAATGCCTGGCGGGAAACATCGATCCCGAACTTGATGGTGGCCGGCGATGGAGGTGGCATCTTTGGCGCGGACGCAGCCGAGCTGTCGGGTAGGCTGAGTGTCTTGAACATCGCCTCTCGGCACGGGGCGATATCAGAAGCTACGAGAGACAGGATTGCTTACGATCTCAGGAAGGAACATGAGCGGCTTGCCCGCGCGAGGGCATTCGTGGACGTAGTTTATCGGCCACCCGCGAGTTTCCTGCGACCGAGCGCCGACGCTATGGTCTGCCGTTGTGAGGAGGTCCTGGGAAGTGACATCGAAGCCGCAATCGCAAATGGTGCTTCTGGTATGCGGCGGCTTAAGGCGCACACGCGCGCGGGGATGGGGCCCTGCCGTGGCCAGATGTGCTCAATGGCAACATCCGCGATCTTGAACGGGCAACTGGGTGCCGAATTGCGCGGCACCGTTGAACCTGCGAGCGTGCGACCGCCGCTTCGCCCTTTAACAATCGGACAACTCGCGTCGACGAAGCAAGGCCGCGATTAAAAACGCGATGTTCCGCTATACACCCCCGGGAAAATGATGCCCTGATCGACAAGGACATCGAACTTTTAGAGCGGTCTTGGCTTAGCCATGGGTTTGCGTTGAACGGTTTTCTGATTCCCTTATCGAAGCGACTTGTGGAAGGAGCGACGGCAGGGCGAGGCTACAGGCCTGGATTTGCGAAAGCGTGTGATCGAAGCAGGTTTGTCGACCGGGGAAGCCACACGCCGCGGCTGGACGCACGATGCGCGGGACATCACGCTGGCCGAGATCGCCAGCCTTCCTTTCCAGCTTCGTGTTGACCAGCCTCGGAAGCGAGAAGCGTCGCATCTCTAACTGGGGCAACTGTCGCATTACTAAATGGCTGCTACAATTTATGTCAAACCTGTTTAGAGACGCGACAACGCCAGCAAGTTATACCAGTCATGGGGTTTGACCGACATGTGCCTTGGTAACCGCTGACAGGGGCTTCACCCCGGTTCCTCGGTTCCAGGGCCAGTGAATACTGGGTCTTCTGCCGCTTTCCACTCATGAGTTGCCAGTCCTACTTGCCACTTCCACTCGTTCGGACCTTCGGTCATCGTTCCCGGCTCGGCCTATCCGTTGCTCCGCCTTTCGGCCTTGGAGTGCCTCACTAGCCTCGCCGACAGCATCACCTACTACGCCGTCTGCGGACTCCTGTGTCACGGTCAGGTCACCTTGCGGTTCCCTCAGTTCCAACTTTCGGAACATGTAAGCTCAATCGCCTTCCCCGCACACCTGCCAGATCTACAGCCCTGCCCTTGATGGATATGGACTTCGCGACTCGTTGCCCGCTCGTCCGGCCAGGGATGCCTCATATCCGGTTTCTGTTCGTCAGATCGCGGTTTTGCTCCACGCTTCCTTCAGACACCACCTCGCGGTAATGCCCTTGCGCTTTGCTAAGCCTTCACCTCCCATCAGGTTGGCTAGGGGACTTTCACCCCAAGCGGCTGAACATGCTGGGCACACAACGAAGCCGCTAACGCGGCATTTGGCGGGTCGGTTGCGGATGAGGCTTCTGTTTTGAAGGATTGCGGCTGTTGAAGCGCAATCTTGAGAACAGGAGCAATGACATGGTCGAGTTGAGCCCTCTTCGCCGGAGCATGATCGAAGACATGACGATCCGCAATCTGTCGCCGGCCACGCAACGATCCTACGTGGATGCGGAGGCGAAGTTTTCGCGCTACTTTGACCGCTCCCCTGACCGGCTTGGCCTTAAGGACGTGCGCGCCTTCCAGGTGCATTTGGTCTCAACGGGGATCTCGTGGCCGGCGCTGAACCAGGCGGTGTGCGCACTGCGGTTCTTCTACGGCGTGACGTTGGGCCATGCCGAGATCCCGGAGCGCATTGCCTACGCCCGCTCGCCACGCACGCTGCCAGTGGTGTCGAGCGCCGACGAGGTGGTCAGGTCCTGGAAACGGTCCCGGGCCTGAAGACGCGCACGACCCTAACGACAGCCTACACCGCGGGGCTTCGAGCCTCGGAGACCGTCGGGTTGAAGATCGGCGACATTGATAGCGGGCGCGGCGTCATCCGGGTCGAGCATGGAAAATGTGATGCTGTCCGCGCCACTGCTGCGGATTCGGGCGGGTCTACTGGCTGATGGATCAGGGTCTGCAGCCATGCGCCGGCCTCGTCGGGGATGGCGCATGCGAGGAACAGATCGTCCAGCACGAGGAGATCGCAGTCGATGATTGTTCGCATCCGGGCTTCGCGTTGCGCCGGGGCGTTCAGAGCGTGGCGGTGGAAGAAGTCATCGGTCTCGAGATACTGGACCTTGTGGCTGTGCAGGATCGCCTGATAGGCAATCGCCTTGGCGCGTGGATTTCCCGGTGCCCGGTTTGCCGACGAGCAGCGCGTTCTCGCCGGCGGCAATGAACGCCAGTGTTTGGAGCTGGAAGCAAGTTTGGCGCGGCAATTTGGGATTGAAGAACCAGTCGAACTCGGCGAGCGTCAGTTTTTTCATCGAGCCCGGATTGCTGATATCGCCGCTCGATAAGGCGGGACTGGCGACGGTCCAAATAGGGACTAGATCCGCACCGTCTGTCGGCTTTGTCGGGTTCGTGACACAGCCATTGTTTTAGCCGATCCTTCTTTCCCCGGTTAAATAGCTGAAAGGCAATCACAAAGTTCTTTCTTCAGCTCGACCAGCCAAATTGGCACGAGTTTTGTTCCCTTCGTTGAATGGCGGCAGCAACTGTCGACCGGCATTCATGGCGCGGGTAGCGGCGATGGATGAAAGGAACGAAACGACATGTCAGATCTGCATCAGATGGCGCCAAGCAGGCTCTCTCCAATGTGGCCATGACGCTGATCAATCCCGACGAGCAGGTCATCATTCCCACGTCCTACTGGACGAGATTCTCGGCGCAGGTCCAGATCGCCGGCGGCACGCCGGTCCATATCGACACGCGAGGAAACGGCTACGTCCCGCGGATCGACGATATCCGACAAGTCATCACGCCGCTGATCCGGCCATTGTCATCAACACGAGACATCAGCTCAATGCGTGAGCAGATCGGAAGGGTAGTGCGTCGGATCGGCGTGTTCGACATTCTCGTGAATTGTATAGGGCTCCACATCGAAGAGCCGGTACTCGAAGCATCAGAGACTGCTTTCTACGAAGTCTTCCACGGTAAAGCGCCTGCGGCTCAATTTATCGGTCAGGAAATCGCGTGTCACCAAGTTTCTTCGGGTCGCGGTAGGCGACATGTCCACCGGCTATCTCTACGATCACAGTTCGCCTATCGCGGGCGCGGATACTCAGCCTTTTGCGCGGCCAAGGGTGCCATGTCCATGCATTGCGCCAGTATGCCATCGAGCTCGCTGAACGCAAAATTACGGTCAGCGGCGTAGCCCTTGGACCGGTTCGTATCAGAAAAAATGATAGGCTGCTAGAATATCCCGGGCGCTACGCGGACGCCGGTGCCAAGATTCCACTGGCTCTAATGGCAATGCCCGTCGATGTCGCCGCGGCGGTAATGTTCCTTTCGACCCGAGCGGCGGGATTAATAACTGATGAAATCATACGTGTTGCGGCGGAATTAGTACGCACGTCTGGTGCCAAGAGGAGATAGATGAGGTGCATGTCGCTGTTATTGGTCGTGGAATTCTTGGAGCGTCAATTGCGTACCATCTCGCCCTCAAAGATGTTAATGTGACGGTTATAGATGTACATAACAATAATTCGAACGCAACAAGCAATAATTTTGGATGCTTAAATGTATACAATTACGAACCGGATCACTACTTCTTCCTTCGCCAAAGCGGAATCGAATACCAAGTGCGCCTTGCCTCGGAGATCAACGCCATCGATTTCGTTCATCAGGTCGGCACACTGCGTTGGGCCCAAGGTGCCGGAACGCATGCAAGACTCGTTGAGGGAATTTGTCGCCTGGAAAAGCACGGCGTTCCTTTTGAGTTGTTCGAGCCAGGTGATGTTGCGAAATATCTGGAGCCCGGTTTAAACCCTGGAAGAGTTGTCGGGCCGGTGGTTCGAGTTCCTCTTGAAGGGTGGAGTGACGGCTCGAGATTCTCACGGTGCCTCCTCGACGCCGGTGGATCACATATTGCGAATGTTTCAGCAGAAGTTCTCAGGTATGCGACTACGCGTCGTGGCGTGAGTATCGACCTTAAGTCAGCTACAATCCAAGCTGACAAACTAATATTGGCAGCGGGCATTGGGATTCCCGCGCTCATGCAACATCATGGGGTGAAGATTCCGGTAAATGCCGAACCAGGCGTGATGTTCATCTCAACGTCAGCTGCGCAAGGCCCACTGTCCCATGTCATCTACGCGGAATCTCTGCATTTCCGGAGTCATAGTCCCACTCAGGTGATTGGGGGGCACCACGGTGCGTTTGTCCCAAACGGCTACAACGCAGAGCAGGAAGCGGCGCTAACGGCGCAGCTTGTTTTTGAACTGTACCCGAGCATCAAGGCTGGGACCGCCGAGCCTGTTCTTGGGATCCGCCCGGTTCCCGAGGATGGCTTTCCCGTCTTGGGGTGGCTCGACGAACGTCGTCGCACCTATGTCGCCACAACCCACAGCGGCATAACGCTAGGCGCCCTTCTTGGTCGGCTCTGCGCTTCGGAAATATTGGGCGCGGAAGACGAGTTGTTAAAACACTACCGTCCGTCGCGTTTTAACAAAGTGTGAAAGTAGCGCCCGCTTCAAATCTGAATGCCACACCCGGGCGAACGATGTACGCCAGAAGTGGAAGGAGAACGTCTATGTTATACGAATTTCGAATATATAAGTGTGTACCAGGGAAGTTGCAACTGTTGCTCGCGAGATTTGAAAACGTCACCCTTCACTTATGGCGGCAGCACGGCATTCGGCCGGTTGGATTCTGGACGACCGTTATTGGAAGCTCGAATCAACAGCTTATGTATTTGCTGCGCTGGGAAACGCTCGCCGAGCGTGAGAAGAAGTGGGCACTTTTCCAGAATGATCCCAAGTGGATCGCGGCTCGACAAGAATCCGAACGTGAGGGTGCTTTTGTACTGTCGGTTGCGAACTCCATTCTGAAGCCGACCTCCTTCTCACCGGAGAGGTAATTCACGCAGCATTTTTCAACGTAGCCTGAAAAATCCACGGAGGTTGGCGGATGTGGTGCAAGCGATTGAAAGACGTAGGATTTGGCGTCGAAGCCGATCTGAGTCATTTCCGGACACCACACCCGCGATGAATGATCCTACGCTCCCGCTGGCCGGTTGGTCATCTGTCGGCGGCAAGTCTCATCGCCCGTTTCGACGGCGGCATGTTGTCGTCCAACAGTGGCGTTCTTGCTCTAGCCGAACAAGGACAAGGGCAAACCGGCGGCACTCGGCTTCAAGGCTCATGTGCTCATGTCGGCGCCGACGCCGACAAAGCGATTGTGGAACAAATCGCCATCACACCGGCCGATATCAATGACGACGAGGCCGGCCCTGATGCCTTGCCGGACAACCCAGGGCAGGGTGGACAGTTCGAAATACCTAGTCTTACTGAGTCAGAAAGTCGCGGATGAGCGGGATTCGAGCTGGTCGCAGATTTATTAGCGTGCTGATTCGTGATCAGGGAAGCGCGCCATGCCCGACTGGACTACCGAGAGTGAAGCCGCATGTGAGGATCGGAACCATGATGCAGTCATACGCATCGGCGGCGAAGCTCCGGGGCGGCGGGGCCTATTCTCAGCAACGGCTGGAAGCCAGGGGGGGAATTCGGGTTACCGCCACCTCGGATCGTCATCGGCAGAGCCCGTTGGGGTCCGCCAATTGGTTATGCGTTGTTCTCCTGTTTACCCCCACAAGGCGCATCATACCGGACGCAGGACGACCCTCGCCCGCGGTGACGAGCCGCCACAGCGCGATCAACAGCTTGCGGGCGAGCGCCACGACCATCGTCTTGCGCGTGGTCTTGCGGCCCGTCATCACGATTCCCGAGCCTTGCAATCGAGCCGCGAGCGTCAGGCAGGATCTCTGCGTTCGTAGAGTGCTCCCGGCTTGTTTAAAACCACCCAGACAATACGTGCCATCTTGGCGGCAAGTGCGACGACGGCCTTGTTCGGATGCATGCGAGACTGAAGGCCGTTGAGCCAGCTTCCCAAGCGATCGCGCGTTTGGTCCAGATGCCGAAAGCAAGATCGCGCTCCATGCACCAGGAGCTTTCTCACATAGCGGTTGCCGCGTTTGCTGATGGCCAACAACGTCTGTTTTCCTCCCGTCGAGTATTGTCTGGGCACCAAGCCCCGCCATGCCGCTAGATCACGGGCCTTTGCGGAACTGCTGCCCGTTGCCGATAGCGGCGAGCAATGCAGTCGCACCTAATGCGCCTAGTCCCACGTCATAATGCCCATCTCGCTACATTATTGAAAGACAAGGATCTTTTGATTCGGATTTGATGATGACGGGGCCTTGGAGCACGCCCTGACGCGCTCGATCAGATGCGGATCTTCGATATCCCGTCGTTTGATGACCCAAGGTGCGCCCTTGCAATATTGCTCGGCGGGATGATGCCGGCGCGAATCTGGCGAAGTACCGTCATGGGGCTCAGATTGAGCATCCCGACGGCGGTGGGCGGACATGGGCCACCATCGCAACGCTGCTGGCCACCGCCAAGATGAATCAGGTCGATCCGCACGCCTGGCTTACCCAGACCCTCGATCGCATCGCCAACGGCTGGCCCAACAGCGACATCGACGCCCTCATGCCATGGAACTACCAGAGCTGAACGGCCCCAGCTTGGCGCTTACCCTGGAACGGATGTTGGGCCGCAAGACCATGGAGAACGAGATCCTCAAGGAAGCGATCGAGGTCGCTCGCCCAAAAAAACACAGCTTGCCCTTGGTGTCCTGGAACGATGCCGAGGACGGTTCCCGGTGAGCGCGATCGCTAAAACCTTGGGCATAGCACGCTCCAATCTCATCGAACGCGCCGCCTCTCCAGTTGTCCGGCGCGGACCCTATCGCAAACCCGAAGATGCCAATCCCCTGGCCGAGATCAGGCCGATCATCGACAGACGGGCCGACCGACCTACGGCTATCGACGTGTCACCGCGCAGATCAACCGGCAACGGCAGCTCGAGGGCAAGCCGACCGTCAATGCCAAGCGGCTGTTGCGGGTCATGCCAGCATCATCTGAGGCTGCAACGGCACACGGCCCAACGTCCTGAGCCCATCGCTTACCTAAAACCAACACCTCTTCGCCAATCAACGGCAACGATGGTACGAATGTACCCGCCGAACGCTCCGACGGTCGACAGTAGCGTAGCAAGATACACTGAGATGCCAGCCGAGCGCTGGCCGTTCAGCTCTCCGCAGGCAATGTTAGGTCCATCACTCATGGATGCGGCGCAGGTATGATGCTTCAGCGCAACATCCCATGCTCACGACGCCTCGCTCATCGCAAAAATGACCAAAGATATCACCGACCATTGCAGCTAATTTGTGCTCCTGGACCACTCGCAGCGCCCGTTGATAGACAGTAGACGCCGCAAGATATGAAAACAGTTGGTCTCGGCTGAGATAAAGTGGCCAGAAATATTCGTCGCTCCTAATCAATTCAAAATGTGTGGATTGTATGGCTTCGCCGCAGACATCCACCTCAATGTAAGTACCGTGGCCACTAGCATGTGCATGCCGGGTGTACCCGGGAAGCACCTTCTCTAGCAGATTGCAGTAGCCGTCCGAAAAGGTGCCGTCTTTTCGTCGAGCATGGGAGTAGTTCGTCAGAACGAGTACGCCTTTTGGCACGAGCACGCGCTTGCATTCTGCAAAAAAGCGCGGGCGGTCGAAGCGATGAGCGGCACTCGCAGCCGCGACGAGATCGGCTACGGATGTATCGAACGGCAATTCTTCTGCAATCCCGGATCGGTATTCTAGTCGCGGAAATTCCTTGCTCGCTTCTCCAGCAACAAGCCGCATTTCGTCCGATGGCTCCAACGCAATGACCCGAAAGTTATCCGGAAGGTATCGCGCAAGCGAGCGAGAAAAGATCCCAGTTCCAGCCCCAACCTCCAACGCTAGTTTACCATTCGGAATGTTCGATGCCAGAATTTCGTTGAGCCGAACGAATATCTCGTCCGGATAGTTCGGTCTAGAGTTGTAGGTGGTCGCAATATTTCCGAATTCCTTCCACTCGCTGTTCGCCTGCCTAGAAACACTCACATTTTCTGTCATGGGATTTTCCTCCTGCCAAAAACAGGTCAACCGCAAGCCGAGGACGACGCGAAATCGCGCTGGCTCACTGTCTGCCGGATGCAAAACATCTCACCAGAGAACAGTACGACGCCGCGCTCGCGTGCCACGCTCAGCGTATCTTACAAGCTCGCTCCCGTTGGGATCTTCACCCATTGGAAGATAGATTCAGGATGTGGTGACTGGACGAGACCGCCAATGATTTCGTCCGCCAATAGCTGGCGACGGGTCACCTTAGATCGTACAGCGTCCAAGGGTTTTCCGATACCCCCTCTGTCAATCCAATCCGTCATTAGGGCGGCAGAAATTGGAGTGCTACGGACAAGATCAATTGTGTTAGGCTCCGAGTTGGCTGCCGAGTTGTCCTTCAAGTTACGATTCATGATATCACCCAAGACGTATTTACCGGGCACCAAGCTGAGAGCGACCGTTGGACATGTCTTGCCGGAATCACCAAGCACTTAGCTACGAACTGATGGTAAGCCCGCCATCAACAAATAGAATTTGTCCCGTAACAAAGCTGGCCAAGGGCGATGTCAAAAACAGTACAGCACCTCCAACATCGGCCGGCGTCGCTAGGCGCCCGAAGGGAATATTTGCAACCGCTCGCTGCAAGGCTGCTAAATCCTGAAGCGCTTCGTCGTTCTTTCGCGTCCGCACTGCCCCAGGAGCAACGCCATTCACCGTGATGCCATGCGGGGCGAGCTCCGTGGCCTGCTGTTTCATTAGAATAGCGAGCCCACCCTTTGCGGCACACATTGCGCTGTAGCCGCGGCCGCGGAAGCCGAGCGAGGACCGGACCGAGAGGAGATGAACCTGGCTGCCTCCCGTCGCAGCGGAGACTTGGTGTTTGGCAACGGCTTGCGAGAGAAACATCCCGACTCTCAAGGTCTTCGCGTAGACCTCGTCAAACGCTTCCTCCGTCACGTCGAGCAGCTTCTGTTCCTTGTGGAACCCGACACAGTTGACGAGAATATCAATTGAACCATGCCGCCCTGCCAAGTCGCCGGCGAAGTCACGGACTGCCTGGACATCGCAGGCATCGAGCTCGATCCCTGCGGCATCGTAGTGCTGGGCGCTTAGCGTATCGGCCAGACATCTTGCGAGACCTCCGTTCCGGCCGGCGATAATGCATTTGGCACCTGCCGCCGCCAACATCTCGGATATGGTCGATCCGATCGCCCCGTAACCTCCGACAACAAGCGCCACCTTACCGGTGAGATCGAATATTGGCAGCCTGGAGGTGTAGGTAATGCATCTAGTCATCGAATTGGCGCTCCGATCTGCAACGCAGTGTTTGCAGCCATGGCTTCCCTGATTTTTGACAGCTCGAGTTTGCTCACTGTCGTTGTTTCCGCTCGACGCGCAGTCCAGGTTGCGGTCCCGAACTGCCGCCGAAAGACGGGGCCATCGTTTTCTTCGCTTGCCGCGCCGAGCCGCACGATCCCCTCGCCATCTCTGGAAAGAAGCTTGCCCTCGAACGTGTAGTAGATCGCCATGGGAGTGGCTTCGTGGCGCGCCTGAAGCATTATGGTGTCGCCAACCATCTGCCCAGTGGCATGGCCGACGGATCGCTCGGTGCGATGGGTCGCGTAGACCGTGTGCCCATCCTGCACTAGCTCCAGTGACTGTTCCGAGAGGTGCCGCGGATACTTGATCGTTAAGAGCCAGGATCCCGTTCGCTCGTAGTGCGGCGGCGTTTGGGACAGGTTCGGAGCCGAACGCGGAGAAAGAAGCTCGCTCCGAATGACCTCTCCAACGATTGCAGCCTCTTCCTCTGTGAGATTGAACGGGTCAACCACAATCGTGTTGTTCGTTGCCCAAAAATCATGGATGAGTATTCGAGGTTTGCGCGACAGCAGCGCCTCGATCAACGTTTGCGAATTGATTCCCAGTCTATTTGCGTCCCACGCCAAGCGGACCCTCAGCGCTGTGACAGAGTCAGAAGGAAGCAAGAATGTCGCGCTAAGGAACGGTATATTCCCAATGCTGTCCAGCATCCGGTCCAAGCGTTGGCGCCACGCCTCGCGCTCGCGTTCCTCAGATCCCTCCTTGAACCACCGCTCAAGCGCGGTGACCGCGCCGACGATCTCCTCTTTTCCGACCTTGAGCGCGCGGCAAGCGCCCTGATGCGGCGGGCCATTGAACCACGCGGCAGAACAAAGCGCCTTGTTGCCCAGTAGCAAGCCTGTCGATTGCGGCCCACGGAGATATTTTCCAGCTGAGTAAACAACCAGGTCGGCACCGCTCGACAACCACGGATCGGGGTTGCCGGGGCGTAGTCCAGCTGCATCGACGAAGATCGGCACTTGCGCTTGCGAGGCCAGGGCGACAAGCGAGGCGAGGGGTATCGCGGTCCCTCCGCGCGCCTTGCGACCGAGGACGACAATTAGTGCCACTTGACCGGTTCCGATCGCCTGTTTCGCGTGGTCGAGGGTGCTGACGATCAATGGTTTTCCGCCGGCGATGCGAACGGCCTGGTCGTAAGGAATTCTTTGATCCGAGATCAGAAGAACCCTGTTCGGCAAGCCTTCCGCGTCCGGCAGCTGCAACATCCGCTCGGGGTCATTGCCCGCTAGGCAGGCAGCGGTTGCAAGCGCCAGGCCGCCGGCGGAGCCGGACGTGACAATCCCCCACTCGGCTCCAGTTAAGGCTGCCAAGCGCGATCCGACTGCCTCAGCCAATTCATCGAGATCCACGAAGGCATCGGCGGCCGCGTTCATCGCATCGATGACGTCATCGGCCGGGTTGCTCCCACCGTAGTTCGTCCGGACGCCAGCGCAATTGATCACCGGTTCGACGCCAAATGACCGGTAGATCCACCCGGCCGACCTGAGCTCGGGCGGAGCCAGGATGGAAGTGTAGGGCGAGACGGGCAAAGGGCGCATCAAATCATTCCCCGTTGAACGAGGATCGTCGACGCGGTTACTGCGAAGAGCGTGATCGCCAGATACATGGCCCTGTTCGGCGATGGCACACGAACCGACGCAACGTGAGCAACACACAAAAGAGCGAAGACGGTGTTCACGGCCAGCAGGAACGTTCCCGAAGGCATGAGCGGCTGAACGAGGATCAAGGCGGCCATCAAGGGAATGTCGTAGGACAGCGGTACGCCGAAAAACCGGCCATCATCTGACTTTCCGAAGTTCGCGAAGTAGCTCAGGCGGATGGCACCGGCGAGCAGCAACGCCGTGGCGACGAAGAAGGAGACGACCGACGCGCCATTCAGCTGCACGAGAATAATCGCAGGGAGGACGGCGCCGTAGATGATGTCAGCGAAACCGTCGAGGCTCTTGCCCATCTTCGCCATGTCGGGCGGGCGGTTTCGGGCCCTCCTCGCGACCGCTCCATCCAGGTGGTCCGCGAGAACGGCCCACAGGGCAGCGCCGACCGCCAGCTCGATGTGTCCCGCCAATGCGAAATAGAGAGCAATCGAGGAGCACAGCAGTCCGACCATCGTGATGGCATTGGCGAGATCAATGAGGTAGCGAAGCATCTTCCACTCTCCGATACTTGGTCGTCAGCAGACGATTTCCGGTGCAGTCATGAACATCGCTTCCGCGATGCGCAGATCCGCCTCGTTGTCGATTTCGTACCATTTGAGACCGTCACACCTGGCAGCCGCGATCTGCAGCCCTTCTTGCCGCACGAGGTTCGACAGGATTTCTTCGGTGTATGATTTGACGGCGCCGGTGGCGACGACGGCGTTGAGATACGGAACGATCGTCCGGCGCAGATCTTCCCCGGAAAAGCGGATCAGATTCATCATTTTAAAGAGAGCGGGCGAACCATCGTTGAGATTCGCTGCCGTCTGCTTCATCCGTACCTCGGCAATATAACCATTGTTCTTCAGGACGACAGCGGAACCTTCCATATCCGCGCTGAACGGCGCGACGGCTGCGACATTGTCTGCATCGCTCAGTGTCAGGGAGCGCAGCGCATCCGGTTCGAAAAACACGTCGCCTTCGAGCAGATAGGTGTCCCCGGCCAAAAGCGCATCGCGCGCCAGCCACAGCGAGTAAGCGCTGCCCGTCCGATCGAAAACGTCGGACTCAACATAATCGATGTCGAGATCGCCAAAGCGCCGGCCGCAGGAATATCGGATCGCGTCTTGTCGATAACCGACGACGATCGTCACCTCCCGCACGCCGACGGCCTCGAGGTTCCGCAACGCGTTGTGCAGGATCGGCGTGGCATTGACCTCAACCAGCGGCTTCGGCCGCAAATCGGTAAGCGGACGCAGACGCGAGCCAGACCCAGCGGCAAGAATGACCGCCTTTCTCGGAGCAATTGCATTCATTTGTCTAAACCCCTCCATGTGGTTCCTGCGACGATTCCGTCAAATCCAGGCATTAAGGACCCGGACCACCCGTTCGAGGCCCGCTTCGAGTAGCTCCGGCGGAATTCCATATGAGAACCGGAGCCCTACGGCATCGCCGAATGCTGTGCCTGACACGCCGGCTACGCCGGCCTGCGCTAGGAGCGCGGATACGATGTCGTCGGACGTCTCGGCATGATCGTCGTCGAGGGTCGGCCGCAAAACGCTGGAGAGATCGAGGTAGAAATAAAACCCACCCTGTGCTTCGGGTATCGGTACGCGCTGCAGTTGGGAGAGGGCAGCAAGCCCCGCTTGCCGCGCCGCCTTCAGCTGCCCCCTGAGCCGGGCTTCAAAGGTGCCATCTCCGTCACGGAGGTGGTGCTGCACGGCGTGCTGGGCGACGACATTCGGGTTCGATGTCGTGTGCGACTGCAGCCCTTTGACAGCCGAGATCAGTTCCTTCGGCGCCGCGAGATACCCAACGCGCCAGCCGGTGAGGGCCAGGCTCTTGGAAAAGGAATTGACGATCACCATCCGGGCCCTGACCTCCGGCACCAGTGACACGACCGGATGATGCCGATGACCATCATAGGTGAAGGGAGCGTAGCATTCGTCGAAGATGATCCAGAGGTCCTGCTCCACCGCCAACCGACCGATGGCCACAAGGGTCTCTGCGTCATAGACGGCGCCGGTGGGATTGCCGGGCGTGTTGACGACGATGGCCCGGGTCAGCGGCGTGACGACTCGTCGGATATCGTCGATCCGCGGAACGTAGCCGTTTCCTCGCGTGTCGATATGGACCGGCGTACCGCCGGCGATCTGGACCTGCGCCGGGAATGTCGTCCAGTAGGGTGCGGGAATGATGACCTGGTCGCCGGGATTGATCAGCGCCATGGCCACATTGAAGAGAGCCTGCTTGGCGCCACTCGTCACGGCGATCTCTTCGGCCAGCCAGAGCTGCCCGGTCTCGACCGATACCTTCCGAGCAAGCGCTTCGCGCAATTCCATCGAGCCGATCGTGTCGGTATAGCGGTTAAGGCCTTGTCGAATGGCCTCGATCGCTCCGTCCCGGATGGTCGGTGCCAGATCGCTCCAGATCTCGCCGGCTGTGAGATCAACAATTTCCATGCCGGCATCGGCGGCGGCCTTCGCCGCCGCGCGGGCGGCGGCGGTTCCCGAGGATTTGAACAACTTTGTCCGTTGCGCCAACATGCGCGTCTCCATCCATCTTTTTCGAGAGAACCGCTTGCCGCGACTATCCTTGACCGTTCGCTGTCCGCGGAAGGTATTTCTCCTCTGCCGCCGAGAGTTCGCCGTAGTTCATTAGCTCGAACAGTTCATCGAGCGTTGCGATTTCGTCTTGGATACCGGCGATGCTCTCTTCCTGAATGATGCGATCGCACACGTGACGCATCGCTGAGATCGCGGCACGCATGTTATGGTTGGCCCAAATGACTGTGGAAATACCGACCGCCCGGTAGTCGGCCACGGGCGTGCGGTAGTATTTCGTCGGTACGATCATGACCGGCAGCTTGTTGTTCCATTCTTTCGCGAAAGCGAGAATTTCGTCCGGAACGCTCAGGCGGGAATGGATAAGGATCGCGTCGGCGCCGGCTTTCGCATATGCGTGCGCCCGCGCCAGCGCCTCATCGAGACCGCGGCCAGCGATCAAGGCTTCAATGCGGGCGACCAAGACGAAATCGGGACCGGTCGTATCCTTGACTGCCTTGAGGCGACCGGAGAATTCGTCGATATCAGCCAGCGGCTGCCTGTCGCCAATGAACGAGTTCATTTTCGGGAAACCCTTGTCCTCCAGGCAGATGCCGGAGGCTCCACGCTGCTTCAGCTTCCTCGCGATGATGCGGGCATTGTTGAAGTTGCCGAAGCCGCTGTCGCCGTCGACGAGGACGGGAACATTGGTGGCCTCGACCATTCGCTCGACGACATCGCCGACTTGCGTCCAGCTCGCCTCATTGGCATCGCGGTAGCCGAGCGCCGAGGAGATCGAAAGACCGGACGCCCAAAGTGCCTTGAAGCCCGCCCGCTCGGCGATAGCGGCCGAAAGGCCATCATGCGCTTCCATTAGAAATGTTAGATCATGGGAAAGAATGAGCTCGCGAAGCGTCGGCGATGATGTCGTCACCGACAAGACTTCGGCGCTCATCGGAAATGAAATCGCCTTGTTCATTTGTCATGCGTCCTTAACAAAATCACGTCGGGTGGCCTCGCGAGGTGCGAGCGCACTTTGGGAGGTGGTGGACTTGCCGCCGCCGCCTTCCCATTCGAGTGCGATCTGATGCGGATCCGACATGTCGTTTCCTTCCTTTGTTTCTTCCATCGCCGCTACCCGCGCCATCAATGCCGGTCGGTCGGCGTTGCTGTCGCCACTCAACGAAGGGAACAAAACTCGTGCCAATTTGGCTGATCGGGCTGAAGAAAAACTTTGTGATTGTCTTTCAGCTATTTAGCCGGGGAAAAAAAGGTCGGCTAAACAATGGCTGTGTCGCGGAGCCGACAAAGCCGACAGACGGTGCAGATCTGAAGCAACGAAGAATATGTCAATCTGAGAAAATCTGAAGGAAACGGCCGAACCGACAAATCATCCGCCGAATGCTCGAGATCATCGACCAGCATGCTTCCCGTGGGGACAGTTCTATGGGAAGCCAAAGGTCGCTTGGTCCGAGATAGGCACTCGACCTGAACTGCGGTTGTTCGACGCCGCTATGCGTAGTCATTTCTTCACGCCGTGTGGAAGACGAAACGAACCCTTCCGCCGCCTCGTACTGCAGCTTGATCCAAAGTCCAAACACCCGAAGCCTTCCAGCGATGCGTTCTTGCCAGGACGCCTGTGCGGATGGGATGAGATCGCTCCCTCGCATGTGGTCCTATGGAACCGCGAACACCACTTCGACGACCCAGCCGTTCCAACAAACATGCGTCAATCCTTGCGGCTACGGAGAGAACCTCAAGTCCGGCAAGCGCTGGGGCTCACTGATCGACCGTCTCGACCAAAACTCTTCGATCGCCGGCGCGAAAGAGGCCCGTTACATCTAGTTCGGTTACAGGGTCAGCACGATGCCCGAAAGCCGTCCGAGTTCAACGAGGCGGTCGAGCAGATCTGGCGTGCTGGCGAAATCATCGGAACTAAGGACGTCGATCGAGGATTCATCGACACGTGTCCCGAATAGGATCAAGCATTTTTCTTCGTCGAAGCGTCGCGATGTCCAGATCATGCCGTCAAATGCCGGATCGGAATCGTGGATCGCTTGTGCCTAGGCCCTGGTCGAGAGGTATGACGAGGGCGGGGTATCGATCAATGACTGGCGCGTGATGCCCCATTTGTTGAGATCGGGTTGGAAGAGGCGCGCCACCTTCAAGTCACGGTCGATCGCGATGCGCGAGCCAGCGAGTTCCCCGACCTTGCTCATTGGGACGGTCTTGAAGTCTGCGGAGGGGTCGATATCGTGGAACACCGACTCCTACGCGGCGCATCCGAAAGCAGTCGCCGCGTACATTGCGGGAACCTGTTTGCCCGCACTCGTGAAGGGAGCGAACCTTGAGGAGCCGAAGCCAGGATTGAACTCGTGCGCACGTCGGCCCTTTTGCAATCCGTCCCGTCGGGAAGCACCACGACGCAATCCGGGGATGAAAGCGGGGCGGGGAAGACGAAGGCGCCGCATCGACGATCAAGGCCACCCGGTCGAGGTTTTCTTGGTTCGTTTCGTCGAACCCGTGGTTGGACGGAAGAGTTCCTTCATGAAAAGCGATCTGCCACCGGCTCATTTGTAGCGGCAGCGCCTGAAGCACCTGCGCGACCGCCGGGTCAAGCTTGCCGTCCTTGAACTGGAAGGCTGACAACAATTCGCGGCCGCCCTGTTGCACGTAGAGTACCTTCTTCTCGATTCCATCTTGATCCTGTCGCGCTCTTGTTGCGGGCGCTATGGCCCGCAAGTTCAGCCAGGTCGGCGCTCGTGAAGCAAGGGACATTCTCAACGAACCTCACGCGCGCCCGGGCATTGTCAGCCTAGATCTTCGACCAGACTGCCGACATCGTATCAGTGAATGGGGTCCCTCCATAGCACCTCCTCCGGCGGTTCCACTGGATCGATATCTAGATTGACCACCACCGGGTCTTGGCCCGACCGCATCAGAGCCGTGAAATGGCGGCTGTGGCATGGACGTGTCGATCGCGCGATCCGCGACCTGGAGAGGCTTCTCGCCAGACTGAAGCAGCCGCAGGGAGAAGCCGAGTTCTCGATCGCACTGTCTGTTGTCCGCCTCTGCTAGGGCTCAGCCTGCAGAGCCCGCTACCAGGGGCTGCGCGGCCGTCACGCCCTCTGTTGCAAAGACCCTTTCAGCGATCAGAAGATCCTCCTCGCTGTTGATCTCGTCCCATTTGAGATCATCGCACCTGACTGCCGCGATCTGCAGTTCCTTCTGCTGAACCAGCTGAGACAGCAGCTCCTCGCAGTAGGACTTGACGGCACCAGCACCCATGAGATCGTCGAGATGGGGGACAATTGTGGTGCGCAGGTCCTCGCCGGAAAAGCGGATCAGGTTCATGGTCTTGAACAGCTGCGGTGAACCGTCCGTCAGGTTTTCAGCGGTCTGTCCCATCCTCAATTCCGCGATATGGCCGTGATCATTCAAAATGACGGCCGAGCCTTCCATCGACGCTTCGAAGGGAGCGACGGGCGGCGACAAGGCGAGCGTTGTTGAAATTACCGAAGCCGCTGTCAGCGTCGACGAGAATAGGAATGTTGGCAGCACGAGCCATACGTTCCACGACATCGGCCACTTCGCTCCAAGAGGCTTCGTTCGCATCGCGGTAGCCGAGGCTGGAGGAAATCGAAAGGCTGGACGCCCAAAGCGCCTTGAAACCTGCCCGCTGGGCGATCGCCGCGGAGAGCGCATCATGGGCTTCCATTAGGAATGATGGTTCGTCATGTATGCAAATGAGGTCACGGAGCGTAGGTATACCTTCGCTTGCACAGCCGCCCGAATCCGCAGGTGATGCTTCTTTTCCGATATGTGGATCCGACGCAGACCTGACATGTCCTTTCATCCCTTCAATCAATCCCTATATTGTCCGCGACATGAATGTCGCTCGGCAGCTTCTGTCACCGCGCTACAAGGGAGTTTCAAAAGTTGTGCCAACTGCGCACAAGGAGCCTACAAGAATTTTCTACGTAGTTTTCAGTGACTTAGATGAATGCGCGTCAGGGAGCCGCGCCAACGGTTCGTGTCACTCACGTGACAAACCCGGCAGTAGTGTCGATTTCCAGGCATTCTCCAAGGAATAGGGGACGGAATTCCTCCGTCCGGGAGCGGAATTCCCGCGCCCCATTCAACCGGCCCGCGCTGTCCGATGTCCGACGATGTCGTGGCTTCTTCCAAATTGCTGCGAACAGCCCGGTTGCAGGAGATTACCTGCGCAACCGGGCTGTTCTTCGGCGCCGACGACGTTCTGACTCAAGTGTATTGGTTTCGCTTGTGATCGGGAGAAGTCCGACGTTGCGCATGCACTAAAATGTTCCAACGACCAGATGAATATCCTGCGCTCAGGATTCTTATAATTAAATGATCAGTGGCAACGAAACAGCCGCCGCACCAAGATCCGCGCTTTCGCCGAGCACGTCTTCGCGCAGCAGAAATCCCGCACGGCCTGACCGCACGATCGGCATCGCAGGGTAGGACGAAGATTGGCATTGACCAACTTCGCCTGCAATCTTGCCCGTCATTTCCTGGCATCAGGGTCCAACTATGCTCGCATAACGGCCAGGTGGCGCAAAATGCCGCCGCCACGCCGATTTCCAAGATCCGGCATCAAGCTCAACGACCATAACCGAGGTGATCACCACGCGTCAGGTCACGCCCAACCTCATCTGCGTCCTATCACGCTCCGAATTCCGGTAGTTCGACTGGCCAGCTCATCATATCCTTCGCAGGGTTGCGTAAAGCGTGCAACGATCATGGCGCTGATCATCAAGGCGAGGCACCAGAGCCTCACCTACGATGTGGATCGTTCATCCAGCTTGGCTTGCCGGTGATAACCTTCGGTGCGTCGATGATGGATGCCGGGTTGTAGTGGGAGTCCATCGGGAAGGTATAATCCGCATGATTGCCACCGGTGATAAAGTCGGCGGCATAGAGTGTCTCCAGATAAGGATTGTCGGACACCAGCACGTCGGCATAGGGCAGCAGCGCGCCGAAAGTGGCGCGAAAATCCATGTCCAGACGGCCCGTTAGGGCGATCGGCACGCCCTCAGCGCTATAGTAAAACTTCTGGCCGTTAACGGAGAACGCTTCTGAGATATATGACATTGTGAGAGGTGTGCTGACGAACTTCTCGCCTGCTGCCTGGAAAGTCGCGGCCACCCGGTTCATCTCGTCGAAGGTGTCGGTTCCCTTGTAGCGGCAGATTTCGACCATGGTGAGGTCGCCCAGCCTATCGAAGGAGATCAGCCAATCGCCGGCCTGGGTCACCGAATCATTGTCGATATGAGAAGACTGCACGTCTTCCGCCTTGATGAGGACCGGGATCAGGTTGAGTCTGTTGTCCGGCTGGACCGTGACATTAGCCTGCTCCAACACGTCAAGTACACGGGTTTTCTTTTTGACCAGATGTGCAACAACGCGGTCGGTAGTCGGCACATAGGTCGAATAGATCTTTATGCCGAGATGGCTGCGTACGTCAGAATTCTCGGGCGCCGAGAGCGACTTGACTGCCGCGATCGTCGATACCTCGTCCTTGGGATCGATGATCACGTTGAATTCATCGCCGTTGCTATTCTTCTCACGAACGTAATCGATAATATTCTGCAGATCTTCCATCTTTTGTGGATTGCCGTCGCGATCAAGCGCCGGCATACGCCGATTAGTGATAGGATTCCATATCGAGAGGTTCATGCTCTTGATTCCCTCGGTGGAGACATCGGAAATCAGGCAATTTTTCTCATCTCCGGTGGTTCGCCCCAGTGTAGTGTCATGCGTCATCCAGGCATGGCCGTTTTTATCGGCGCGAAGATCGAGTTCAATGGCATGGAAACCATGCTTGAGCGCGTTGTCAGCGGCTGAAATGGTGTTTTCGAGAATGCCCTTGGAATTGTCGAACAAGCCGCGGTGCGGCAGTATCTGCTTCCTATGCGGATCGATGCCACGGCCGTCGGTCTCGGCTCCGGTTAGGAAAAGATCCTTCCCATAGCTGGAGCTGCCGATTTCGTACTCTGCGTCCCCGAGAGCAGGACTGTCCAGACCAAAGTTGGGTTTCCAATCGGCCTTGTTGCCGGCGGCTAACCACTCGGTGATGGACTGGTTGACGGTGCCGTCGACTGGATCGTCCGGATCATTGGAGCGAAATTTTCGGGTCGTCTCGCCGCATGCAGGAACCGATGGAGTGATGGGCTTGCCGCCCCGCTGCACCCGGGTTTGCATGCTAGCCTTCGTCTTGTCCCCTGCGAGAGCATTGGTGGCACGGTCGACAAGCATAGAAGGGTCAGCCACCGCGCCAGCCATGGTTGCGGCGACAACCATGGTCCCAATGAAACCTAAGCGGACCAGATGCTTGCACCAGCGGCGCGCAGCCAGGGGGAAAATGTTGCGAGAGTTGAGATGAACTGTCGATCGCGCTAACATGAGCTTTCGCAGTCGGTTCAGAATGTCGCTTCCAGCTCTCGTCGCTGACTGGACATTGACGGCGGCAACGGCATTGTCCGTGAGCCTGATCATGGGCGATTCTCCTCGGGCCGGGCGTCTGCGGAGAGCCAAGCACGTGCCGTGCCAAACCAGAGAGTCGCCTTAGAACAACAACATAACGACGCCAATGCTGATACGCCATGTCGCATATCCGACATCGTTTGATGCCAGACGACGGAACGTGGTCGAATTCCGCTTTCTCGGGGCTCCGAGTTGGAGGTCAATGGTCAAGCAATCGGCCGACAACCCTGCGGTCCCTTCAAGGACCGATCTGAGCTCAGGTGGTAGCGCTCGTAGTCGCCGCTGCGAGCGCCGGCGTCCGCCAGTACCCCGGTCGGATGGCGATCAGGGGTTCGAACAAGGTCGTCTGCGCTGCAAGGCAGCCGCAAGCGTGAAAGTGTCAGGACGGCCCCAGCCCAGTGCCGATCAATGCACCCTTCCAGCCATTATCCTCCAGCGCCTTCGCATGGCTCGCCAATGTCTGCAGGCTATTGTGATCTTCGACGACGCAATCGCCGCGATGGCCGGACCTGACCTCGTTGGGGATGTACCAAAGAAACTCGGATTTGCTGCTCATGCGATTTGTTGGCGCGGAATGCTTCCGAAGTCTGAGGGCCGCCACTGATGTTGGCCCAATTGACCTCCAAGGTCAGTTCCTTGTCGAGCCCGACAATTCCAACGCTTTCTGTGTCTCCGGATCACCGATCGTCAGGACGGTTCCTGGCGGCACTTTCGAAAGAAGAGGAGCGTCTGCCTGGGCAATCCCGTGCCGCTGACCGCGTCCGAGCGCAAGCAGACTGAACAGCGCAGCCTTCAAAGTGTTTGCGAATTTCATCGTTATTTCCTCTTCGGGTTTGACCGCGGGAACCGGTCGGACTGCTGTCCAGCCTTGCTCATGCATTCGATATCGTCATTGCGAGGCACTCGTGAGCGGCTACTCGGCTGCAATCGCGGCCGGCGCTCTCGCCGCGCCGACAATGGGAGCCAGCTCCGCGACTGCCTGTTGTGCACGCTGTCGGATCGGTTCGGCCGTGAGACGGTAGTCGACGAAGTCTCGATCGGCGGCGTAGACTGCCGTCGGCAAAGCGTGCGCCTTAAAAAACTGAACAGCGGCCGAAGCTGATGCTCGACGATCAGCGCATGGCGATCACCGCCGCCGGTCGCGGTGAGGATGACCGGCTTGCCCAATAAGGCGCCGGGATCGATCAGGTCGATCGCATGCTTGAACAGCCCGGTGTAGCTGCCCTTGTAGGTCGGCGTGCCGACGACCAGAACGTCGGCTTCTATGATTTTGTAGAAATACATCCGCAATAGCCTCGGTTGTTCTGAAACAGCCGCTCCCTCGAAAAATCAGCGATCGTACCGAGTTGAGCCCATCTCGAAGCATGTTCCGATGATGCGGGGCCATCATGCAGCGATCTCAAGGCAACTGAAATGCCCACCTCATCAGACCGTTACATAACAGTCCGCTACAGAACTGCCGGGGGCTGGGTAGGGAAAACAATTCGGAATGATCCCATTGACCCGCTTCTTAAGGGCGGCGCTCCCGAAGGAGCATTGCCTGAAACCGCCCTGCCGCTCGTCCGAAGGTCCGCCGCAATTTGCCGATCGCACTCACCGGGTCGGCAGGCCAATGACAATTTGCAACTGCCTGTCACGGTTGCGGTGGCCATTGGACTTCTCGCGAGGCCAGCCCGTCATTGACGCTGTGAACAACTTGCATGGCCTGATTGCGCTGGCTGCGGCTTCGCGCACAATTTGCGCATGGCGGCAGACGGTGACCTCGATGCTCTGTTGTTCGAAATGGCGGCCGCAAGCGTTCGGATGCTGCCCCTGAGCTTTGGCGATAAGGCAGCCAGGCTAGCCCGCCAGACTTCGGGGCGGTTCCTCTTTGAGATCCGGGTCGACGGTGATCCCCAATTCAGCGCATTGCGGCCATCCGCTATGCGACCGGCACAACCGGAATCCTCGCCTTGAGCAAGGACGGGCTGGCGGTCGTGTCCTTCACGGCCAATGGTGAACTCGCCAGCTTAGTCGATCCATTGGAAAGCTGGGATCGTCTGCCGCTGCGCGAACAGGCGCGCAATGACATCCAGGGGCACATCGACCTGCTCCTCGCCGCGCTTCGAAACGCCGGCTGCACGCCATACCGCTAGACTTTGAATTAAAGGCCGCTGTGGATATTTCCGTTTCGTTTTGTCGGCGCATGGCACGGCTCCCTTGGGGAGCGCCACGATGGAGGCATCATTGACAACAGATTTCGCGGCTGCCTGGTTGCATCTTGATCGAGCCTATCACTATCTCGGCGGCGACGATGACACGAGCCGCAAATCCCGTGCGGCCCTGGATTTGTTGATCGAGGCCATTGCGACGGCACAATATTCGCGCCCACGTGGCAAGGTG
>NZ_KI911322.1:26491-65792 GCF_000513915.1 Mesorhizobium sp. WSM2561 | reverse complement strand
CAATGGCGAGATCAGATGGAACGGTGGTTTCGTCTACGTTTCCAAGGCGCTGGCCGGCGAAGCGGTCGCCGCCATCGAAACCGAGGATGGTCAATGGGCGCTCAGCTTCCATGCCCACCCGCTCGGCATCCTCGACACCAGGCGCATGAAGCTTGTCCGCCGCAGCGCCGCGCCAATCAAACCGCATGGCGCTGCGGCGGACACGACAGGGGGAAAACTGTAACCCATGTATCCGGTTCAAAGTGTTACCCATCTATCAACTGGACAAGCCGGCCGCACCTGGGCGCCCAGCCTTACAACGCTGTAGATTGGCGAAATCCCAAACGAAGTCGTCCTTTCTCTCCGTCACTATACGGGGAGAAATGCCCGGCAGGGCAATGAGGGGCAGCGCCGACATCGGCAACCCTTACAAAACCGCGACATCCGCCAGCGCATGGCCCAAATCACCCGCGGGCGTCACCTCGATGCGCTCAAGCCCGAGCCAGCCCTGCATCGGCTGCAATTCCTCAAAAAGTTCGGCGGCGGTTTGCGGCGGCGCGCCGGGCTCGGCATAGGCGGCATGGACGCGCAGCACGCCGGCCGGGCGGTCGGCCTTGACGTCGATGCGCGCCACGATCCTTTCGCCGAGCAGGAACGGCAGCACGTAATAGCCGTATTGGCGCTTTTCGGCGGGGGTGTAGATCTCGATGCGATAGCGGAAGTCGAACAGTCTTTCCGTGCGCGCTCGCTCGAAGACAACCGGATCGAACGGAGCGAGCAAGGCGCGCGCCTCGATCTTGCGCGGAAAACGGGCATCCCTGTGAAGATAGGCTGGCTTGCTCCAGCCTTCGACGGTCACCGGCAAGAGGTCGCCGGCGTCGACCAGTTCCTCGATGCGGCCTTTGATGTCAGCGGGAGAGAGGCGAAAATAGTCGCGCAGGTCGCCTGCTGTCGCGACGCCGTGGGCGCGGGCGGAAATGCGCAGCAATTCGCGGTGCGCATCCTCAGGCGAGGGCACCGGCAGGGCAAGTATTGCCGGCGGCAGCACGCGCTGCGGCAGATCATAAAGCCGCTCGAAGCCACGACGTGACGCCGTGGTGATGCGGCCGGCCCAGAACAGCCATTCGAAAGCGTGCTTGGCGTCGCTCCAGCCCCACCAGCCGCCGGAGCCTTTCTGGCCTTCCAGGGCGGAAGCGGCGATCGGGCCGCGTTCGACGACCTCGCGATAAATGTCTTCAATGTAGGCGGCGCGCTCGCGGCCCCACTTGGCCAGCCCGTTATACATTTCCTCGCCACGTTCGGCCCGTTCCATGCGCCAGCGCATCAGCGGATAGGTCTCGACCGGCAGAAAGGAGGCTTCGTGCGCCCAATATTCGAAGACCTTGCGCTTGCGCGTCACGGCGGCGTTGTCGAGCAGGGCGAGCGGGTAGGGGCCAAGCCGCGAATAGAGCGGCATATAATGGGCACGCACCACCGCGCTGACGGAATCGATCTGCAGCAGACCGGTCCGGCCAAGCACACGGGCCAGATGGCGGCGATCGGGCGTGCCGTTAGGGCGAGGATCGGCAAACCCCTGTGCGGCAAGCGCGATGCGCCGGGCCATGGCGAGCGAGATTTTTTCCTTCATGCAGACGGCACTCTGTCGGCGTTCGACCAAAGGTGGGAGAGATGATTCCGCACCATGCTAGCAGGGTTCTGGCGGCATCTATGTCAGGAGAGAAAAGTGGAGTAAAAAGCGAAGGAAATCAAACAGGAGCGGATTGGACCAGTTTATCCGGATATGCCGTCGAGCACCGTGTTTTGAACAAGGTTTGACTTGCTTCGCCGAAAGCCCTGCGCTAACCCTCGCCGCGTTGCAGCATAGAGCCCCCTAAAACGGTTCAGTGGTTAAACTGTCACGCTTCCGCAAGTGGGTCCGGTGCTGTAATCAGAGTGGATTGGCCGCCAACGGAAAGCTGCAGCATGAACGCATTGTTGAGTTCGTACCTGCCCATCGTCCTGTTCATCGGCGTGGCGCTGGTCGTCGGCCTGGCGCTGCTTGCCGCACCCTTCCTGGTGGCCTACCGCAATCCCGATCCGGAAAAGCTCTCCGCCTATGAATGCGGCTTCAACTCGTTCGACGATGCCCGCATGAAGTTCGACATCCGCTTCTACCTGGTGTCGATCCTGTTCATCATCTTCGATCTGGAAGTGGCCTTCCTGTTTCCGTGGGCAGTGTCTTTCAGCCAGATCGGCATGCTCGGTTTCTGGTCGATGATGGTGTTTTTGGCGGTGCTGACCATCGGCTTTGCCTATGAATGGAAGAAAGGAGCGCTGGAATGGGATTGAGCGACAATTCCGGCACGCTCGTCGCGCCGAAGCCAAAAGGCATTCTCGATCCCAGCACCGGAAAGCCGGTGGGGGCGAATGATCCCTTCTTCCTCGAGATCAACAACGAGCTTGCCGACAAAGGCTTTCTCGTCACCTCGACCGAGGCGCTGATCACCTGGGCGCGCAGCGGCTCGCTGATGTTCATGACCTTCGGTCTTGCCTGCTGCGCGGTCGAGATGATCCACACCTCGATGCCGCGCTATGACTCGGAGAGGTTCGGCGTTGCGCCGCGCGCCTCGCCGCGCCAGTCCGACATCATGATCGTCGCCGGCACGCTGACCAACAAGATGGCGCCGGCGCTGCGCAAGGTCTACGACCAGATGCCGGAGCCGCGCTACGTCATCTCGATGGGCTCCTGCGCCAATGGCGGCGGCTATTACCACTATTCCTATTCGGTGGTGCGCGGCTGCGATCGCGTCGTGCCTGTCGACATCTATGTGCCCGGCTGTCCGCCGAGCGCGGAAGCGCTGCTCTACGGCATCCTTCTGTTGCAAAAGAAGATCCGCCGCACCGGCACGATCGAGCGGTGAGCGCGATGATGAGCCTGAATGAACTCTCGACCTATCTCGGCGAGAAGCTGAGCGGCCGGATCGGCGAAGCGGTGTTTGCCTATGGCGAACTCACCATCTCGGTCGAGCCGCAGGATCTGATCGAGGTGGTGAGCTTCCTGCGCGACGATCCAAAATGCCAGTTCATCTCGATCATCGACGTCTGCGGCGCCGAT
This sequence comes from Mesorhizobium sp. WSM2561, assembly GCF_000513915.1. NCBI lineage: Bacteria > Pseudomonadati > Pseudomonadota > Alphaproteobacteria > Hyphomicrobiales > Phyllobacteriaceae > Mesorhizobium > Mesorhizobium sp. WSM2561. The sequence continues at coordinate 62,719 of NZ_KI911322.1, read as the reverse complement.
TATCCGTCGCGGGCCAAGCGCTTCGACGTCGTCTACCACCTGCTGTCGCCGAAGCAGAACATTCGCATCCGCATCAAGGTGCAGGCCGACGAGGAGACGGTGGTGCCGTCGATCACCGGTGTGTTTCCGGGCGCCGACTGGTTCGAGCGCGAAACCTACGATCTCTATGGCGTGCTGTTCTCGGGCCACCCCGATCTCAGGCGAATCCTGACCGATTACGGCTTCGAAGGCCATCCGCTGCGCAAGGATTTCCCGCTGACCGGTTTCGTCGAGGTGCGCTACGACGATGAAGCCAAGCGCGTCATCTACGAGCCGGTCGAGCTCAAGCAGGAATTCCGCAATTTCGATTTTCTCTCGCCATGGGAAGGGACGGACTACGTTCTGCCGGGCGACGAGAAAGCCAAGACGAATTGAGACGCCAGAATGGCTGAAACCTCCGTCCGCAACTTCAACATCAACTTTGGACCTCAACACCCTGCAGCGCATGGTGTTTTGAGGCTGGTTCTTGAGTTGGACGGCGAAGTCGTCGATCGCGTCGATCCGCATATCGGGCTGTTGCATCGCGGCACCGAGAAGCTGATCGAAGCCAAGACCTATCTGCAGGCCGTGCCCTATCTCGACCGGCTCGACTATTGCGCGCCGATGAACCAGGAGCATGCCTTCGCGCTTGCTGCCGAGCGGCTGCTCGGCATCGAGGTGCCGAAGCGCGGCCAGCTGATCCGCGTGCTTTATTGCGAGATCGGCCGCATCATGTCGCACATCCTCAATGTGACGACGCAGGCGATGGATGTCGGCGCGCTGACGCCGCCGCTGTGGGGTTTTGTCGAGCGCGAAAAGCTGATGGTGTTCTACGAGCGGGCCAGCGGCTCGCGCATGCATGCAGCCTATTTCCGGCCCGGCGGCGTCCACCAGGACCTGCCGCAGCAGCTCGTCGAGGATATCGGCACGTGGATCGACCCGTTCCTGAAATCGCTCGACGATCTCGACGCACTGCTGACCGGCAACCGCATCTTCAAGCAGCGCAACGTCGACATCGGCATCGTCTCGCTGGCCGACGCCTGGGCCTGGGGCTTTTCCGGCGTCATGGTGCGTGGATCCGGCGTCGCCTGGGATCTGCGCAAGTCGCAGCCCTATGAATGCTATGCCGAGATGGATTTTGACATTCCGATCGGCAAGAACGGCGACTGCTACGACCGTTATCTCGTGCGCATGGAAGAGATGCGCCAGTCGGCCAAGATTATGCGCCAGTGTGTCGACCTGCTGCTCGGCAAGGAAGGCAGCGGGCCGGTGTCGAACCTCGACGGCAAGGTGGTGCCGCCGAAGCGCGCGGCGATGAAGCGCTCGATGGAAGCGCTGATCCATCACTTCAAGCTCTACACCGAGGGCTACCGCGTGCCGGCCGGCGAGGTCTATGCGGCGGTCGAAGCCCCAAAAGGCGAGTTTGGCGTCTACCTAGTCTCGGACGGCACCAACAAGCCCTATCGCTGCAAGCTGCGCGCTCCCGGCTTCGCGCATCTGCAGGCCATGGACTTTTTGTGCCGCGGCCACATGCTGGCCGACGTCACCGCCGTGTTGGGTTCACTCGATATCGTGTTTGGTGAGGTCGATCGATAAATGTCAGTCCGCCGTCTCGCAGAAGCCAGCCTCCAGCCAGCCTCCTTCGCCTTCAACCGGGCGAATGCGGCAGCGGCGAAGCAATGGATCAACAAATATCCGAAGGGCCGCGAGCAGTCGGCGATCATCCCGTTGCTGATGCTGGCGCAGGAGCAGGAAGGCTGGGTGACCAAGGCGGCGATCGAGACGATCTCCGACATGCTCGGCATGCCCTACATCAGAGGGCTCGAAGTCGCGACCTTCTACACCCAGTACCAGCTCAATCCGGTCGGCACCCGCGCGCATATCCAGGTCTGCGGCACCACGCCCTGCATGCTGCGCGGCTCGGAAGCGCTGATGGACGTGTGCCGCTCGAAAATCCATCACGACCAGTTCCACACCAACGACAAGGGCACGCTGTCGTGGGAAGAGGTCGAATGCCTTGGCGCCTGCGTCAACGCGCCGATGGTGATGATTTTCAAGGATACGTTCGAGGATCTGACGCCGGAGCGGCTTGCCGAGATCATCGACCTCTATGATGCCGGCAAGGGCGCCTCGGTGACGCCGGGGCCGCAGAACGGCCGCATCACCTCCGAGCCGATCACCGGCCTGACGACGCTGAAGAGCGAAAAGGCAATCCTGAAGACGACCCGCGACAGGGACGCCAAGGCAGCCGCCAAGGCCGCCAGGGAGGCAGCGCCAGCGGCAATTGTCGCGGCGCCAGCGGCTCCGGCCCAGGCATCGGCCGGCCCCGTTGCGCCGTCGAAGGCCAGCAAGCCGAAGACCGATGCGCCCGAAACCAGCCCGGCGCTGGAGACGCCTTCTCCGGCAAAGGTCGCACCGGAGACGGAAAAGGCGGCGAGCGTCAGAGCACCGCGGCATTCGGCGGCCAACGCCAACAAGGCCGCGCCGGAAGTCGAAAAGGTTTTGAAACAGCGCAGCGGTCCGATAGTCAAGGCTGAGCCAGCGGCTGCTTTCAAGGCGCCGGAAGCCAAGGGCACGCAGCTCGGCGCTGCCGGTAAGACGGCCGCCGCGAAGACGACCAATGCCAAGCCGACCAGTGCCAAGACGGGCAATGCCAAGACGGGCAATGCCAAGACGGGCAATGCCAAGACGGGCAAGCCTTCGCTCGAGGACAAGAACCGTCCGGCCGGCATCGCGAGGCCGGCCCTGGTCGACGATCTCAAGCTGATCTCGGGCGTCGGCCCGAAGATCGAAGGTATCCTGCATTCGCTTGGTATCTTCACCTATGCGCAAGTCGCGTCATGGAAGAAGGCCGAGCGCGAGTGGGTCGATGGCTATCTCAGTTTCCACGGCCGCATCGAGCGCGAAGATTGGGTCAAGCAGGCCAAGGCGCTGGCCAAGGGCGGGGTCGCCGAATATATCCGCGTCTTCGGCAAGAAGCCGGTCTGAGGGACGAACAATGCTTCAGGACAGAGACCGCATCTTCAACAACATCTACGGCCGGTTCGACAAGTCGCTGGCCGGTGCGATGGCGCGCGGCGCCTGGGACAACACGCCCGGCATCATTGCCAAGGGGCGCGACTGGATCGTCAACGAGATGAAGGCATCAGGCCTGCGCGGCCGCGGCGGCGCCGGCTTCCCGACCGGGTTGAAATGGTCGTTCATGCCCAAGCAGAGCGACGGCCGGCCGAGCTATCTCGTCGTCAACGCCGACGAATCCGAGCCCGGCACCTGCAAGGACCGCGATATATTGCGCCACGATCCGCATACGCTGGTCGAAGGCTGCCTGATCGCCGGCTTCGCCATGGGCGCGATCGCCGCCTACATCTATGTGCGCGGCGAGTTCATCCGCGAGCGCGAGGCGCTGCAGCGCGCCATCGACGAGGCCTATGCGGCCAAGCTGATCGGCAAGAACAACACGTCCGGATACGATTTCGACATCTACATGCATCATGGCGCCGGCGCCTATATCTGCGGCGAGGAAACGGCGCTGCTCGAAAGCCTCGAAGGCAAGAAGGGCCAGCCGCGGCTGAAGCCGCCGTTTCCGGCCAATGTCGGCCTCTATGGCTGCCCGACGACGGTCAACAATGTCGAGTCGATCGCGGTGGCGCCGACCATTTTGCGCCGCGGCGCGGCCTGGTTCTCGTCCATCGGCCGGCCCAACAACGTCGGCACCAAGCTGTTCTGCGTTTCGGGCCACGTCAACACGCCGTGCACCGTCGAAGAGGCGATGTCGATCCCGTTTCGCGAACTGATCGAGACGCATTGCGGCGGCATTCGCGGCGGCTGGGACAATCTGCTGGCGGTCATTCCGGGCGGCGCTTCGGTGCCGTTGGTGCCGGCGGAGCAGATCATCGATGCGCCGATGGATTTCGATGCGCTGCGCGACCTGAAATCGGGTCTCGGCACGGCGGCTGTCATCGTCATGGACAAATCGACCGATATCGTGAAGGCGATCGCCCGGCTTTCCTATTTCTACAAGCACGAGAGCTGCGGCCAGTGCACGCCGTGCCGCGAAGGCACCGGCTGGATGTGGCGGGTGATGGAGCGGTTGGTGCGCGGCGAGGCGCAGAAGCGCGAGATCGACATGCTGCTCGACGTGACCAAACAGGTCGAAGGCCACACGATCTGCGCGCTGGGCGATGCGGCGGCGTGGCCGATCCAGGGCCTGATGCGGCATTTCCGCGGCGAGGTGGAGCGGCGTATCGACGAGTTTTCGCGCAATGCGCACCGGGCAGAGCCGGTGATGGTGGCGGCGGAATAGAGAAGAATTTGAAGCGGGCGATTGCCCGATTGGAATGCGGGCAGGTGCCCGATCTGAAATACGGGCGAATGCCCGATTTGAGATACGGGCGAATGCCCGATCTGAGGAAACAGGCCGGGGCATACGGAAGAAACGACCAGGAGACTACCTATGTCGCTGAATTCGAGACCCGAACATTTGATGCCAGATTTGGACCCGTTCGAGAAGATGAACCAGGACCTGACCAGGATGATGCCGAAGGAGATGGCCAGCGCCGTCAATCTCCTGGCGCACCCTGTCGCGGGTGCGGCAGCGATGTCGGCGCTCGGCATCGGGCTTGCCAATCATGCCTTTGGGGTGTGGATGGGCGTGCTCTCGGGAGCCGCCGAGGCCTCGCAGCGGCTCTTCCAGCCGATCGTCGACGATTTCGATGCCAGGGTAGAACGCTTTTCGCAGACAGGGACAAGCTCCTCGACCAAGGCGCGCGCGGCGACGAAAACCTTGATCGCCGAGGCGCAGTCCTTCGCCAGGAACGTGAATGACATAGCCGCGAACAGCATGGATGATGCACGCAGCGTGGTGGATGCGGCTGCCGCACCGGCCGGGTTGATGCCGGAGGATTTCAAGCAGCCCAAGGCAATGGATCGTCCGGAAAACCCGGCAGACCTCAAGGCAATATCGGGCATCGGGCCGAAGCTGGAACAGGTGCTGAACGGCTTGGGCATCTGGACCTACGGCCAGATCGCGACATGGACGCCGGAAGAGATCGCCTGGGTCGACGATTATCTGTCGTTCAAGGGCCGCATCGGTCGCGACAACTGGCTTGGCCAGGCAGCGGCGCTGGCCGCCAAGGCCGAGAGGTAGGCGACGCGATGGAGGTCCACGACAGGCGCGATGTTCTCGACGTGCACAACGCCATCGTCAGCAATTCCAGTTTCGATGACGTCAACATGTCGAACACCCGGTTTCACGACGTCAACCTGTCGGCGGCCAGGATCCACCGCACCAACCTGAGCAACACCAAGGTGGAAGACGCCAATCTTTCGAACGCGTATTTCACCAACGTGAACATGAGCAACGTGAAGATAGAAAACGCGCAGGTTGCGGGCATGATGATCAACGGCATCAGCCTTGAAGACCTGTTCCAGGCATATGAGACGGCGAAGACCGCCGGGGGCAATTGATGGCAAAGCTCAAGGTCGACGGGAAAGAGATTACTGTACCCGACCACTACACGCTGCTGCAGGCAGCCGAGGACGCCGGCGCCGAAGTGCCGCGCTTCTGCTTCCATGAGCGGCTGTCGATCGCCGGCAATTGCCGCATGTGCCTGATCGAGGTGAAGGGCGGGCCGCCCAAGCCGCAGGCGTCCTGCGCCATGGGCGTGCGCGATCTGCGTCCGGGACCAAATGGCGAAACGCCGGAAATTTTCACCAACACGCCGATGGTCAAGAAGGCCCGGGAAGGCGTGATGGAATTCCTGCTGATCAACCATCCGCTCGATTGCCCGATCTGCGACCAGGGCGGCGAGTGCGACCTGCAGGACCAGGCGATGGCGTTCGGCGTCGATTCCTCGCGCTATCACGAGAACAAGCGGGCGGTCGAAGACAAATATATCGGGCCGCTGGTCAAGACGATCATGAACCGCTGCATCCATTGCACGCGCTGCGTCCGCTTCACCACTGAAATTGCCGGCATTTCCGAGCTCGGCCTGATCGGCCGCGGCGAGGACGCCGAAATCACCACCTATCTCGAAAGCGCGATGACATCGGAACTGCAGGGCAACGTCATCGACCTTTGCCCGGTCGGTGCGCTGACCTCCAAGCCCTACGCCTTCCAGGCGCGGCCGTGGGAACTGACTAAGACCGAATCCATCGATGTCATGGATGCCGTCGGCTCGGCGATCCGCGTCGATTCCAGAGGCCGCGAGGTGATGCGCATCCTGCCGCGCACCAACGAAGCGGTGAACGAGGAGTGGATTTCCGACAAGACCCGCTTCATCTGGGACGGTCTGCGCACCCAGCGCCTCGACCGGCCATATGTCCGCAAAAACGGCAAGCTGGCCCCGGCAAGCTGGGCCGAGGCTTTTTCCGCGATCAAGGAAGCGGTGTCGAGCACCGCACCCGACAAGATTGGCGCCATATCAGGCGATCTCGCCGCGGTCGAGGAGATCTATGCGCTGAAGCTGCTGATGGCCTCGCTCGGCTCGAAGAACACCGACTGCCGCCAGGATGGCGCCGCGCTCGATCCGTCGCTCGGCCGGGCAAGCTATCTCTTCAACCCGACCATCGAGGGCATCGAGCAGGCCGACGCGGTGCTGATCATCGGCGCCAATCCGCGCTTCGAGGCGTCGTTGCTCAACGCCCGCATCCGCAAGCGCTGGCGGGTCGGCAACCTGCCGGTCGGCGTCATCGGCGATGTCGGCGATACGCGCTACGACTATGAGCAGCTCGGCGCCGGAACGGAATCGCTGAAGGATTTGGCCGACGGCAACGGCAAATTCTTCCAGGTGCTGAAGAATGCGACGCATCCGCTTGTTATCGTCGGCCAGGGCGCGCTGTCGCGCTCGGACGGCGCGGCCGTGCTCGGCCAGGCGGCGAAGCTCTGCCTGGCCGTCAATGGCGCGAGAGCCGACTGGAACGGCTTTGCCGTGCTGCACACTGCGGCGGCGCGTGTCGGCGGTCTCGATGTCGGCTTCGTGCCGGGCGAGGGCGGCAAGGACGTCGCCGGCATGCTGGGCGAGATGGAGGTGCTGTTCCTGCTCGGCGCCGACGAGATCGACATGGCCAGCACCGGCGGCGCCTTCGTCGTCTATATCGGCACGCATGGCGACCACGGCGCGCACCGCGCCGACGTCATCCTGCCGGGCGCCGCCTATACCGAAAAATCGGGCACCTACGCAAACACCGAGGGCCGGGTGCAACAGACCAACCGCGCCGGCTTCGCGCCGGGCGATGCGCGCGAGGACTGGGCGATCCTGCGGGCGCTGTCGGATGTGCTGGGCAAGAGATTGTCGTTCGATTCGCTGCCGCAGCTGCGCGCTAAACTCTACGGCGAATACCCGCATCTTGCCCGCATCGACCAGGTCGCGGCCGGCAATGCTGACGATATCGCCAAGGTGGCGAAGCTTGGCGGGCGGCTTGGCAAGGCCAGCTTCACCTCGCCGGTCAAGGATTTCTACCTGACCAACCCGATCGCGCGGGCTTCCGCAGTGATGGCGGAGTGCTCGGCGCTGGCGAAAAACGGTTTTAGGCAGGCGGCGGAATAGCATGGACACCTTCTTCTCCTTCTACGTGCTGCCGGCGCTGCTCATCCTGCTGAAGTCGGTCGTGCTGATCGTCGTGCTGTTGATCTTCGTCGCCTACATCCTTTACGCGGACCGCAAGATCTGGGCGGCGGTGCAGTTGCGCCGCGGCCCGAACGTCGTCGGCCCATGGGGCACGCTGCAGGCTTTCGCCGACCTTCTGAAGTTCGTGTTCAAGGAGCCGGTGATTCCGTCCGGCGCCAACAAGGGCGTTTTTCTGCTGGCGCCCTTGGTTTCGGCGGTGCTGGCGATCTCGGCCTGGGCAGTGATCCCGGTCAACGAGGGCTGGGCGATCGCCAACGTCAATGTCGGCATCCTCTATGTCTTTGCCATCTCCTCGCTCGAAGTCTATGGCGTGATCATGGGCGGCTGGGCGTCCAACTCGAAATATCCGTTCCTCGGCGCGCTGCGCTCGGCGGCGCAGATGGTGTCCTACGAGGTCTCGATCGGTTTCGTCATCGTCACCGTGCTGCTTTGCGTCGGCTCGCTCAACCTGTCCGACATCGTGCTGTCGCAGCAGGACGGGTTGGGCACAAGGGTTGGCCTGCCCAACACCTTCCTCGACTGGCATTGGCTGTCGCTGTTCCCGATGTTCGTCATCTTCTTCATCTCGGCGCTGGCCGAGACAAACCGCCCGCCCTTCGACCTGGTGGAAGCCGAATCGGAACTCGTCGCCGGCCATATGGTCGAATATTCGTCGACGCCGTTCCTGCTGTTCTTCCTCGGTGAATATGTCGCCATCGTGCTGATGTGCGCGCTGGCCACCATCCTGTTCCTCGGCGGCTGGCTGCCGCCCTTCGACTTCGCTCCCTTCACCTGGGTGCCGGGTCTGATCTGGTTCGTGCTCAAGGTCTGCCTGGTCTTTTTCATGATCTCGATGGTGAAGGCCTTCGTGCCGCGCTACCGCTACGACCAGCTGATGCGGCTCGGCTGGAAGGTCTTCCTGCCGATCTCGCTGGCGATGGTGGTGATTGTCGCCGCGTTCCTCAAGATCACGGGGTTTGCGTGATGGGCAGTCTGACCGTTGGTTTTCTAGGTGCAGCTGTCGGCGTGCTTTTTGCGCTTTTTGGCAACGCCGTTGTGCTGCCCTACGTTTTGCGACAACAGGACCAAAGGTTGGCAGCAAACTACCGAGCGCCGGTGCTTGGCTGGGATAAGCAGATGTTGGCGTCGCTTACGAGACTTGTGTACCGTTTCCTGATGCCTGTCATTTTCGGATTTGTCGGCGCAGTCGCTGCAGTACAGATTTTTGGGGGTGCTGAATGAGCCCGCTAGCCCAAGCCGCAAAATCCCTGCTGCTGCAGGATTTCGTCAGCGCCTTCTTCCTGTCGATGCGCCAGTTCTTCGCGCCGAAGGAGACGATCAACTATCCGCACGAAAAGGGGCCGACCAGCCCGCGCTTCCGCGGCGAGCATGCGCTGCGCCGCTACCCGAACGGCGAGGAGCGCTGCATCGCCTGCAAATTGTGCGAGGCGATCTGTCCGGCGCAGGCGATCACCATCGAGGCCGGTCCGCGCCGCAACGACGGCACCCGCCGCACGGTGCGCTATGATATCGATATGGTGAAGTGCATCTATTGCGGCTTCTGCCAGGAAGCCTGCCCGGTCGACGCCATCGTCGAGGGGCCGAATTTCGAGTTCGCGACCGAGACGCGCGAGGAACTTTATTACGACAAGGACAAGCTCTTGGCCAATGGCGACCGCTGGGAGCGCGAACTGGCGCGCAACATCTCGCTGGACGCGCCGTACCGCTGACATTTGACGCATGGACGGGGCGAGAGGCCTCGTTTAAGGAACACGCGGCTTCGGCACCGGAGGCGGAGCCAAGCCACACATCGAACAGGACGAACGTCCTGTTCGGACAGGAACCCGGGGGAACCCATGCTGAATGGACTAGAGGCGGCCTTTTTCTACCTCTTCGCCTTTGTCGCGGTGGCGTCGGCGTTCATGGTCATTTCGGCGCGTAATCCCGTGCATTCTGTGCTGTTCCTGATCCTGACCTTCTTCAATGCCGCTGGCCTGTTCATGCTGACCGGCGCCGAGTTCCTGGCGATGATCCTGCTCGTCGTCTATGTCGGCGCGGTCATGGTGCTGTTCCTGTTCGTCGTCATGATGCTCGACGTCGATTTCGCCGAGATGAAGGAAGGCGCCCTGCAATACGCGCCGACCGGCGCGCTGGTCGGGCTGATCCTGGCGGCTGAGCTGATCGTCGTGCTTGGCGGCTATACGTTCGCGCCGCAACTGGCGGCGACGGTTGCAAAACCCACTCCGGACCTTGCCGCCCGCTCGAACACGGCAGCGCTCGGCGACATCCTCTATACCGACTACGTCTATTATTTCCAGATTGCCGGCCTTGTGCTGCTGGTCGCCATGATCGGCGCCATCGTGCTGACGCTGCGCCACAAGCCGGGCATCAAACGGCAGTCGATCGCCGCACAGGTCGGCCGCACGCCGGCAACGGGGATGGAAATCCGCAAGGTCAAGACGGGCGAAGGAATCTGAGATGGTCGTCGGCATCGCACATTATCTGACCGTATCGGCGATCCTGTTCACGCTCGGCGTGTTCGGCATTTTTCTCAACCGCAGGAACATCATCGTCATCCTGATGTCGATCGAGCTGATCCTGCTCGCGGTCAACATCAATTTCGTCGCCTTCTCAGCAGCACTCGGCGATCTCGTCGGACAGGTGTTCGCGCTGTTCGTGCTGACGGTCGCAGCGGCTGAAGCGGCGATCGGCCTCGCCATTCTCGTCGTCTTCTTCCGCAACCGCGGCTCGATCGCGGTCGAAGACGTGAACATGATGAAGGGTTGACGGAAACCACCATGTATCAGGCCATCGTCTTCCTTCCTCTGCTCGGCTTCCTGATCGTCGGCCTGTTCGGCACGTCGCTCGGCGCCAAGGCGTCCGAATACATCACCTCCGGCTTCCTGGTGATATCAGCCGTGCTGTCGTGGGTCGCCTTCTTCGCCGTCGGCTTCGGCGAGGGCGAGGTGTTCACCGTGCCGGTGCTGCGCTGGATCCAGTCGGGCGGGCTAGAGGCGGCATGGGCGCTGCGCATCGACACGCTGACGGTGGTGATGCTGGTCGTCGTCAACACGGTGTCGGCGCTGGTCCACATCTACTCGATCGGCTACATGCATCACGACCCGAACCGGCCGCGCTTCTTCGCCTATCTGTCGCTGTTCACCTTCGCCATGCTGATGCTGGTGACGGCTGACAACCTCGTGCAGATGTTCTTCGGCTGGGAAGGCGTCGGCCTCGCCTCCTATCTGCTGATCGGCTTCTGGTACAAGAAACCGTCGGCCAATGCCGCCGCGATCAAGGCCTTCGTCGTCAACCGCGTCGGCGATTTCGGTTTCGCGCTCGGCATCTTCGGCGTGTTCGTGCTGTTCGGCTCGGTCAATCTCGGCACCATCTTCGCCAATGCGGCGACGTTCATTCCGGCCGAAGGCGCGCCGGAGGGCGCTGCCGTGCTGACCTTCCTCGGCTATGCCCTCGACAAGCAGGCTGCGATGACCGTCGTCTGCCTCTTGCTGTTCATGGGCGCCATGGGCAAGTCGGCGCAGGTGCCGCTGCACACCTGGCTGCCGGACGCCATGGAAGGCCCGACGCCGGTCTCGGCGCTCATCCATGCCGCCACCATGGTGACGGCCGGCGTGTTCATGCTGGCGCGGCTGTCGCCGCTCTTCGAGCTGTCGCATTCGGCGCTGATCGTGGTCACCTTCATCGGCGCTTTCACCGCCTTCTTCGCGGCGACCGTCGGCCTCGTCCAGAACGACATCAAGCGCGTCATCGCCTATTCGACCTGCTCGCAGCTCGGCTACATGTTCGTGGCGCTCGGCGTCGGCGCCTATGGCGCGGCGATCTTCCATCTGTTCACGCATGCCTTCTTCAAGGCGCTGCTGTTCCTCGGCTCCGGCTCGGTGATCCACGCCGTCTCCGATGAACAGGACATGCGCAGGATGGGCGGCCTCAGAACGCTCATTCCGAAGACCTACTGGATGATGGTGATCGGCACGCTGGCGCTGACCGGCGTCGGCATTCCGGTGACGGTCATCGGCACCGCCGGCTTCTTCTCCAAGGACGCGATCATCGAAAGCGCCTTTGCCGCGCACAATCCGGTCGCCGGCCTTGCTTTCGTGCTGCTGGTCGTCGCTGCCTGCTTCACCAGCTTCTATTCCTGGCGGCTGATCTTCATGACCTTCCACGGCCTGCCGCGGGCGAGCCACGAGGTCATGCACCATGTCCATGAATCGCCGCCGGTCATGCTGGTGCCGCTGTACATCCTGGCGGCGGGCGCGTTGTTCGCCGGCGTGATCTTCCATGGCGCCTTCATCGGCGAGGGCTATGCCGAGTTCTGGAAGGCGTCGCTGTTCACGCTGGCGGAGAACCACATCCTGCACGACATCCACGAAGTGCCGTTTTGGGTGAAGCTGTCGCCGTTCGTCGCCATGCTGATCGGCTTTGCGATTGCCTGGCAATTCTACATCCGCGCGCCGGAGATGCCGAAAAACCTGGCGGCGCAGCATCGCGGGCTGTACGCCTTCCTGCTCAACAAGTGGTATTTCGACGAGCTCTTCGATTTCCTGTTCGTGCGGCCGGCAAAACGCCTCGGCCACTTCCTGTGGAAGACCGGCGACGGCACCGTGATCGACGGACTTGGTCCTGACGGGGTTTCGGCGCGCGTCGTCGACGTCACCAACCGGGTCGTCAAACTGCAGACCGGCTACCTCTATCACTATGCCTTCGCCATGCTGATCGGCGTTGCCGCATTCGTCACCTGGATGATGCTCTGATGACCGCCTGGCCGATCCTCTCGCTGGTCACCTTCCTGCCGCTGGTTGGTGTGCTGTTCATTCTGCTGATCAATGACGACAGCGAGAATGCCCGCCGCAACATCCGCGCCATCGCGTTGTGGACGACTGGTATCACCTTCATCATCTCGCTGTTCATCTGGACCGGCTTCGACAATGCGGAGCCCGGCTTCCAGTTCGTCGAGAAGTTTGCCTGGCTGGATTCCGGCATCTCCTACCATATGGGCGTCGACGGCATCTCCATGCTGTTCGTCATCCTGACCACCTTCCTGATGCCGCTCTGCATCCTGGCTTCGTGGGAATCGATCGAGAAGCGCGTCAAGGCCTACATGATCGCTTTCCTGCTGCTGGAGACGCTGATGATCGGCGTGTTCTGCGCGCTCGACATCGTCTTGTTCTACGTTTTCTTCGAGGCCGGCCTGATCCCGATGTTCATCATCATCGGCGTGTGGGGCGGCAAGCGGCGCGTCTACGCCTCGTTCAAGTTCTTCCTCTATACGCTGGCCGGCTCGGTGCTGATGCTGCTCGCCATCATGGCGATGTTCTTCCAGTCCGGCACCACCGACATCCCGACGCTGCTGACGCACGACTTCCCGGCCTCCATGCAGACCTGGCTATGGCTCGCCTTCTTCGCCTCCTTCGCCGTGAAGATGCCGATGTGGCCGGTGCACACCTGGCTGCCGGACGCCCATGTCGAGGCGCCGACGGCCGGTTCGGTGATCCTGGCCGCCATCCTGCTGAAGATGGGCGGATACGGCTTCCTGCGCTTCTCCCTGCCGATGTTTCCGATCGCCTCGGAGATGTTTGCGCCGCTGGTCTTCGCGCTGTCCGTCGTCGCCATCATCTACACCTCGCTGGTGGCGTTGATGCAGGAGGACATGAAGAAGCTGATCGCCTATTCGTCGGTCGCCCATATGGGCTTCGTCACCATGGGCATCTTCGCGATGAACCAGGAAGGCGTCCAGGGGGCGATCTTCCAGATGCTGTCGCACGGCCTGGTCTCCGGCGCGCTGTTCCTGTGCGTCGGCGTCATCTACGACCGCATGCACACGCGCGACATCGACGCCTATGGCGGGCTGGTCAACAACATGCCGAAATACGCCACCGTGTTCATGATCTTCACCATGGCCAATGTCGGCCTGCCCGGCACCAGCGGCTTCGTCGGCGAGTTCCTGACCATGCTCGGCGTGTTCCGGGTCAACACCTGGGTGGCGTTCTTCGCCGCCACCGGCGTCATCCTGTCGGCGGCCTATGCGCTGTGGCTGTATCGCCGGGTGATCTTCGGCGCGCTGACCAAGGACAGCCTGAAAGGCCTGCTCGACCTGTCGACGCGCGAGAAGGTGATCATCTACCCGCTGGCCGTGCTGGTCATCTTCTTCGGCGTCTACCCGGCGCCGGTCTTGGACGCGACCGCCGCATCGGTCAAGGCGCTCGTCACCAATGTCACCGCATCCATCGACACCGCGCAGACCGCGGCGGCGAACTGACCCGAGAGGTTTGCGAACCATGACGCCGGACCTTCTCTCCAGCCTGTCGCTGTCGACGCCAGAGCTGATCCTCGCCGTCGGCGCCCTGGCGCTGCTGATGCTCGGCGCCTATTCGCGCGCCAACACCACCACCACGGTGAGCGGCCTTGCCGTCGCCGTCCTGGTGGTTGCCGGCGTCTGGACGATCTTTTCCACCGGGCAGGGCAACGCTTACGGCGAAGCCTTCGTCCAGGATCCCTTCGCCCGCTTCATGAAGGTGCTGGCGCTGATCGGGTCGGCGGTGACGCTGGTCATGTCGATGCGCTTCGCCAGGGCGGAGCATTTCGACAAGTTCGAGTATCCGGTGCTGATCCTGCTGTGCACGCTCGGCATGATGCTGATGATCTCGGCCAACGGCATGATCGGGCTTTATCTCGGCCTCGAACTGCAGTCGCTGGCAATCTACGTGCTGGCGGCGATCAACCGGGACAATCTGCGCTCGACCGAGGCGGGGTTGAAATATTTCGTCCTCGGCGCGCTGTCGTCGGGCATGCTGCTCTACGGCATCAGCCTCGTCTACGGCTACACCGGCAACACCGGCTTCCAGGAGATCGCCGCAGCACTTGGCGGCGGCGAGCGGCAGCTTGGCCTGGTCTTCGGCCTGGTCTTCGTGCTGGCCGGCCTTGCCTTCAAGATATCGGCGGTGCCGTTCCACATGTGGACGCCCGACGTCTATGAAGGCGCGCCGACGCCGGTGACGGCCTTCCTCGCTGCGGCGCCGAAGATGGCGGCGATGGCGCTGATCGTGCGCGTCACCATGGACGCCTTCCAGCCGATCGCCGCCGACTGGCAGCAGATCATCGTCTTCATCTCGATCGCCTCGATGCTGCTCGGCGCCTTCGCGGCTATCGGCCAGACCAACATCAAGCGGCTGATGGCCTATTCCTCGATCGGCCATATGGGCTACGCCCTGGTCGGCCTCGCCGCCAACAGCCAGGCCGGCGTGCGCGGCGTCGCCATCTACATGCTGATCTATCTGGTGATGACGCTCGGCACCTTCGCCTTCATCCTCGCCATGCGGCGCAAGGAAGGCAATGTCGAACAGATCGGCGATCTCGCCGGCCTGTCATCGACCAATCCGATCATGGCGACGATCCTGACCATCCTGATGTTCTCGCTGGCCGGCATTCCGCCGCTCGCCGGCTTCTGGGGGAAGTGGTACGTGTTCCTTGCCGCCATCAACGCCAACCTCTATGCGCTGGCGATCATCGGCGTGCTGGCCTCGGTGGTGGGCGCCTATTATTATCTGCGCATCATCAAGATCATGTGGTTCGACGAACCGGTCGGCGGCTTCGTGCCGATGGCGACCGAGCTTCGCATCGTGCTTGGCGTCTGCGGCGCCTTCGTGCTGTTCTATGTGCTGATCGGCGGGCCGATCGGCACCTATGCCGAAGCCGCCGCCAAGACATTCTTCTGACGGGATGGCATTTCGACTGGCTCCAACAGCGGCCTCGGAAGGGTTCCGGCTCGAGGCACATGACACCGTCGGTTCCACCAACGCGCTGGCGCTCGACCATGCCCGGGCGGGAGATCCGGGCAAGCTCTGGGTCGTTTCAAAAAAGCAGGAAAGCGGGCGTGGCCGGCGCGGCCGGGCCTGGGCGACGCCCGAGGGCAATCTGGCGGCGACGCTGCTGGTGGTCACCAATGCCGAGCTTCGCCTGGCCGCGACGCTCGGCTTCGTCGCCGGGCTGGCGCTGGCCGATGCGCTCGACGCCGTCGTGCCGAAGGGCAGGATCGCAATCGGCCTCGACGGCGGCAGCGAAGGAAAAAACCGTTTCGAGCTGAAATGGCCAAACGATGTGCTCGCCTCCGGCGCCAAGCTTGCCGGCATCCTGCTGGAATCGGCGATACTCGAAGGCGATCGCTTTGCGGTGGCGGTGGGCATCGGTGTCAATGTTGTGGCATACCCCAAGGATTTGCCTTATCCCGCGACATCGCTTGGCGCGCTGGGCGCTGCTTGCGATGCCGAGACATTGTTTCTGGCGCTGTCGGATGCCTGGAGCGAGAATGCGCGGCTGTGGAACGATGGGCGCGGGCTGTCCGCCGTCAGGCGGCGCTGGCTGGCGCGCGCGGCAGGGCTTGGCGGGCAGGTTGCTGTCAGAATTGACGGTAATGTGGTGCGCGGCACGTTCGAGACCATTGACGAGGACTGCCGTTTCGTGATCCGCGACGATGAGGGTTCGGTTCTGACCATCGCCGCCGGCGACGTGCATTTCGGTGCGGTCGCGTCGGCCCAGGTTTGACAGGCCCCCAGGTTTGGCAGGCCAAGGTTTTGACAGGCCAAGTTTTTACGGGCTCAGGTTTGACTGGCCCCAGATTTTGACGGGCTTGGGTTGACCGGCCAGGAAAGGAATGATCATGGCGACAGCGGAAAACGCCGAACTCGTCTTCGTGCCGCTTGGCGGCGTCGGTGAGATCGGCATGAACTTCGCCCTCTATGGCTACGGGCCGGCCAATGCGCGCGAATGGATCGTCGTCGATGTCGGCGTGACCTTTCCCGATGCCAGCCTGCCTGGCGTCGACCTGGTGCTGCCCGACTCGCGCTTCATCGAGGAGAACATCGCCAATCTGCGTGGCATCGTCATCACGCACGCGCATGAGGACCACTACGGCGCGCTGCTTGACACATGGCCGAAGCTCAAGGCGCCGGTCTGGATGACGCCGTTCGGCGCTGGATTGCTGGAAGCCAAGCGGCAGGGCGAGCAGGGCGCACCAAAGATCCCGGTGACGATCTACCGCGCCGGTGAAAAGTTCAGCGTCGGCCCGTTCGAGATCGAGGCCATCCCGGTCGCGCATTCGATCCCCGAGCCGATGTCGCTGGCGATCACCTCGCCGGCCGGCACCGTCATCCACACCGGTGATTGGAAGATCGATCCGGCGCCGACGATCGGTCCGCTGACCGACGAGGCGCGCTTTCGCGCCTATGGCGACAAGGGCGTGCTGGCGTTGATCTGCGATTCCACCAATGCGCTGCGGGAAGGGGTGTCGCCGTCGGAAGTCGCGGTTGGCGAGGGCCTCAAAGGCGTCATCCAGAGCGCCAAGGGCCGCGTTGCGGTCACCACCTTCTCCTCCAATGTCGGACGCATCGTCTCCATTGCCAAGGCGGCACGCGATGCCGGCCGGCAGTGCCTGGTGCTCGGCCGCTCGCTGAAGCGCGTCATCGATGTTGCCGGCGAGCTCGGCTATATGGATGGGCTGCCCGAATTCATCGCCGAGGAGGACTTTGGCTTCATCCCGCGCGAAAACCTCGTCATCATCTGCACCGGCAGCCAGGGCGAGCCGCTTGCGGCACTGGCGAAACTGTCGCGCGAGGAGATGAAATCGGTGTCGCTGACGGCAGGCGACACGGTGGTGTTTTCCTCGCGCACCATTCCCGGCAACGAGAAGGGTATCCTCGAGATCAAGAACCGGCTGATCGACCTCGGCATCAAGATCATCGAGGACGGCGATGCGCTGGTGCATGTCTCGGGCCATCCGCGCCGCAGCGAGCTGCGCAAGATGTATGAATGGGTGCGGCCGCAGATCGGTGTTCCCGTGCATGGCGAGGCGGCGCATCTGGTGGCGCAGGGATCGCTGATGTCGGTGTCCGGCATCGGCCAGGTGGCGCAGGTGCGCAACGGCGACATGCTGCGGCTCTATCCCGGTGCGGCGACGATCATTGACCAGGTGCCGTTCGGCCGCGTCTACAAGGACGGCAGGCTGATCGGCACCGACCAAGCGATGGGTATTCGCGACCGGCGCAAGCTGTCTTTCGCCGGCCATGTCGCGGTCAATGTCGTGCTCGACGACAAATATGAGCTCGCCGGCGATCCCGATCTGGTCGCCATCGGCGTCGCCGAGGCCGATGGCCGCGGCGAGAGCCTGGAGGACCTGATGATTGATGCGGCAATCGGCGCCGTGGACTCCATCCCCCGTCAGCGCCGAAGAGATCTCGACCTCGTGCAGGAGGCAGTGCGTCGCGCCGTCCGTGGCGCCGCCAATGAAGCCTGGGGCAAGAAGCCGCTGGTGACGGTGTTCGTCACGCGGTGACGAACAGGGCAGTAGGGCAGTAGGGCAGTAGGGCAGTAGGGCAGTAGGGCAGTAGGGCAGTAGGGCAGTAGGGAAAGACAGGCGAAGAAGTGCAAACGATCTCCTCCCCTACTCCCCTACTCCCCTATTCCCGTACTGCCCTACTCCCCTAACTTTCGGAGTTCCAATGCTTGGACGCCTGAACCATGTCGCGCTTGTCGTGCCGGATCTGGCTGCGGCGACGGCGGCTTATCGCGACACGCTCGGCGCTCGGGTGACCGCGCCGCAGGCGCTGCCGGAGCATGGCGTGACGGTGGTGTTCGTCGATGTCGGTAATACCAAGATCGAATTGCTGGAGCCGCTTGGTGAGGGTTCGCCGATCGCGGCATTCCTCGAGAAGAACCCCTCGGGCGGCATGCATCATCTGTGCTATGAGGTCGACGACATTCTTGCCGCGCGTGATCACGTCATCGCCAGCGGCGCCCGCGTCCTCGGCGACGGCAACCCGAAGACCGGCGCGCACGGCAAGCCGGTGCTTTTCCTGCATCCCAAGGATTTCTTCGGCACGCTGGTCGAACTGGAGCAAGCATGAGCTGGGTTTCATTTCTCGCCCTGTTCTTCATCACATGGTGGGTGGTGCTGTTCGCCATCCTGCCGTTCAGCCTGAGGACGCAGGACGAGGATGAGGACGTGACGCTGGGCACGGTATCCAGCGCGCCGCGCGGACCGCATATGCTGCGCGCGGTGCTGCGGACGACGATCGTCACGCTGGTTCTGCTTGGCATCTTTTATGGCATGACGCGGGGGCTCGGCCTCGGCATCGACGACATCCCGCACATCGTGCCGGATTTCAGCCGGAGTCCCGAAAACTAGACCGCTGGGTACGGCTGGCCACATCTTGCATGCGAGCACCGATCCGGGCCGGAAGCCGACGCAGGTTTCGAACCGGCTGTGCTGACGCCAGGTAAAGCGGTTTATCAATTTTTCGTGCTAACCAGATGATTGCACAAAAAAAATGCAAGGCACGAGGCCTTGCAATTTAAACGCGTCCGATCTGTTTCCGGTATCCGGCGGCAGCGAGTAACCGCGCCTAGATCGCATCCTCCCAAGACTTTGACCGCGTAGGAGAGCAGATTTCTTTCCGCCCTCTCGTTTATCGGCGCACATTAGACCAAGCCGGGTGAAAATGTCACGCAGAATTTTGCCCGGAAATAAGCAATCTCGTGCTGCACTGCACAATAGTATGGCAGGCGTTGCTTGCGAAACGACCAGCAAGGCGAACGCGGCACTGCGGCGCCTTTGCGACGCCCCATGGGGCGCCCAGTTGGCGCGGGGGCGGGTTTCCATTCCGTCATGAAATGGCTATGAAGCCGGGGCAAGCAAGCCTGCGCTGCGCCGATTCCGGTGCGGCAATCCTCTCTCTCACGGACCAGTCCATGCGTTTGTCGCGCTATTTCCTGCCTATCCTTAAAGAAAATCCGCGCGAGGCCGAAATCGTCTCGCACCGGCTGATGCTGCGCGCCGGCATGATCCGCCAGCAGGGGCAAGGCAGTTTTTCCTGGCTGCCGCTCGGCAAGAGGGTGCTGGACAAGGTCTGCCGGATCGTTCGCGAGGAGCAGGACCGGGCCGGCGCGCTCGAGATCCTGATGCCGACCATCCAGTCGGCCGAGCTGTGGCGCGAAAGCGGCCGCTATGACGATTATGGCAAGGAGATGCTGCGCATCAAGGACCGGCAGGATCGGGACATGCTCTATGGACCGACCAACGAGGAGGTGGTCACCGAGATTTTCCGCGCCTATGTGAAGTCCTACAAGGATCTGCCGCTCAATCTCTATCACATCCAGTGGAAATTCCGCGACGAGGTGCGGCCGCGCTTCGGCGTCATGCGCAGCAGAGAGTTCCTGATGAAGGACGCCTATTCCTTCGATCTCGATTTCGAAGGCGCCAGGGCGGCCTATAACAGGATGTTCGTGTCCTATCTCAGGACGTTCACGCGCATGGGGCTGCAGGCAATCCCGATGCGTGCCGACACCGGGCCGATCGGCGGCGACCTCAGCCACGAATTCATCATCCTAGCCGACACCGGCGAGAGCCAGGTCTATTGCCATCGCGACTATCTCGCGCTTGAAGTGCCGGGGGCGGACACGGACTTCTCCAACGATGCCGAGATCGGCGACATCGTCAAGAAATGGACGACGCCCTATGCGGCGACCGACGAGATGCACGACGAGGCGGCGTGGGAGAAGGTCGCGACAAGCGACCGGGTCTCGGCGCGCGGCATCGAGGTCGGCCACATCTTCCATTTCGGCGACAAATATTCCAAGCCGATGGGCGCCAAGGTGACCGGGCCCGACGGCAAGGATCATTTTGCCTCCGGGGGTTCCTACGGCATCGGCCCGACGCGGCTGGTCGCGGCGATCATCGAGGCCAGCCACGACGACAACGGCATCATCTGGCCGGAGGCGGTGGCGCCTTTCGACATCGGCCTGATCAATATGAAAGCCGGCGACGCCGACTGCGACCGCGTCTGCGAGGAACTCCATGCGGCGTTTGTCGCCGTCGGCAAGGACGTGCTCTACGACGACACCGACCAGCGGCCGGGCGGCAAGTTCGCCACAGCCGACCTGATCGGACTGCCGTGGCAGGTGATCGTCGGGCCGCGCGGCGTGGCCGCCGGCGAGGTCGAGATCAAGAACCGCAGGAACGGCGAGCGTGAGACGCTGCCGATCGCGGACGTGAAGAAACGCTTCGGTCTTGCCGGATGAGTGGAGCGGCAGCAGCTAAACCCATGGCCGCCGGAGCTTTTTCCGTCTTCGAACGCATGGTCGCGTGGCGCTATCTGCGCTCGCGCCGCAAGGAGACGGTGATCTCCGTCATTGCGTCGATCTCGTTCCTCGGCATCATGCTGGGCGTCGCCACGCTGATCGTCGTGATGGCTGTCATGAACGGCTTTCGTGCCGAGCTTCTGACGCGCATCCTCGGCGTCAACGGCCATCTGATCGTGCAGCCGCTCGACATGCCGCTGGAGGACTATGCGCAGGTCGCCGGCCGCATCAACGGCGTGCCCGGCGTCCAATACGCCATTCCGCTGATCGACGGGCAGGTGCTGGCGCAAGGCAATGTCGGCGGCGGGTCGGGGGCGCTGGTGCGCGGCATACACGGCGAGGATCTGGGCAAGATTTCAATCGTCGCCAACAATATCAAGCAGGGCTCGATCGCCGGCTTCGACACAGGCGAGGGCGTCGCCATCGGCAGCCGCATGGCCGACAATCTCGGTCTGGTGCTCGGCGACACCATCACGCTTATCGCGCCCGACGGCGATGTGACGCCGCTCGGCACGACACCGCGCATGAAAGGCTATCCGGTCACGGCGATCTTCGAGGTCGGCATGTCGGAATATGACAGCTCCATCGTCTACATGCCGTTTTCGGAAGCGCAGCTCTATTTCAACATGGATGGCCGGGCCCAGGCGATCGAGATCTATGTCGACAATCCCGACAATGTCGACGCGCTGAAGCCCAGGGTCGAGGAGGCATCGCAGCGGCCGATCACCATGGTCGACTGGCGAGAACGAAACCGGACATTCTTCGATGCGCTGCAAGTGGAGCGCAACGTCATGTTCATGATCCTGACGCTGATCGTGCTGGTCGCGGCGCTCAACATCATTTCGGGGCTGATCATGCTGGTGAAGGACAAGGGTCACGATATCGCCATCCTGCGCACCATGGGCGCCACGCGCGGCGCGATCCTGCGCATCTTCCTGATGACGGGGGCGGCGATCGGCGTGGTGGGCACCCTTGCCGGCGTCCTGCTCGGCGTCCTTATCTGCCTGAACGTCGAGCGCATTCGCCAGTTCTTCTCCTGGCTGGCCGGCGAAAGGCTGTTCAATCCCGAGCTCTACTTCCTGAGCCAGTTGCCTGCCCGCATGGACGCCAGCGAGACGATCTCGGTGGTGCTGATGGCGCTGGTGCTGTCGTTCCTGGCGACTCTGTTTCCGGCATGGCGCGCGGCCAGGCTCGATCCGGTCGAAGCGCTGAGGTACGAATGATGGCCGAGGCCATAATCGAGCTGAGGAGCGTCGAGCGGCATTATGTCCAGGGGCCGCGCAAGCTGACCATCCTCAACGGCGCCGATTTTTCGTTGAAGCGCGGTGAGATCGTGGCGCTGGTGGCGCCTTCGGGCACCGGCAAATCGACGCTGTTGCATACCGCCGGACTGCTGGAGCGGCCGGACGCCGGCGATGTCATTCTGGCCGGCCGCGCCTGCGGGCGGCTTTCCGACGACGAGCGCACGGCGATCCGTCGCAACGATGTCGGCTTCGTCTATCAGTTCCATCACCTGCTGCCGGAGTTCACGGCGTTGGAAAACATCATGATGCCGCAGCTGATAAAAGGGCTGACGCGCAAGGAGGCTGCCGAGCGGTCGGCGCAACTGCTCGATTACATGCAGATCGGCAAGCGCGCGCAGCACCGGCCGTCGGAACTGTCCGGCGGCGAGCAACAGCGCGTCGCCATTGCGCGCGCCGTCGCCAATGCGCCGCTGGTGCTGCTCGCCGACGAGCCGACCGGCAACCTCGACCCGGTCACCGCCTCCTATGTGTTCGAGGCACTGGGGGCGCTGGTCCGGCAGTCGGGCCTGGCGGCGCTGATCGCCACCCACAATCACGAGCTTGCCTCGCGCATGGACCGTCGCGTCACGCTGGCCGACGGCAAGGTTGTTCCGCTTTAGGTGGTTCGATATTCAGCCGGCCTGCGAACGGCGGTTTCCTGCGCTTCCCTACAGCGCCGCGCGCCCTCTTGGGCGCGCAAAGGACGCTGTAGAACTTTGATTTCGCGCATGACCCCGAAATCGATCTTGATTTCGGGGTCATGTGGGCTCACGTACTGAAGTACGCTCCGCTCCGGTTCTCTGAAGCCACCATTGTCGGCGCGGCCTGACCTGAATCTCGACACACCTAACGGGCTGATCACCAGCGACCGTGTTTCCCCGCACGCAGCCAGCGCGGAAACAGAGAAACCCGCTCTCAACCTTTCCTTAACCGTGCCGAACTGATCGCCCGAAATCCGTGCCACGCTCGGATTGCCGCCGTTGACATCCGAACAAATTCAGAACAAAATACGAACATACTGAAAACAGGAGAGCGTTATGACCGGTCTTGTTCAGGATGTCGTGTCTCTGGTTTGCATGAGCACGTTTCTCATTTCCATGGCGATCTGGATCGGAGCGATGTGAGGCAGCGCGCCTCGTTCTTCGCGGGGTGAGGGGCGGCATCGGAGCTCGGGGTTCAGCGCCGCTTCGTCAGCCGGCCTTGCGGGCCGTTTCAACAAGCAGAGCTGCGGCGGGTCCGAAGACATCCTCGAAGGCAGATTTCAGCGCGAGATCGAGATCGGCCATTCCCAAGGGAAGGCCGAGGTCGACGAGGCTGGTGACGCCGTGGTCCTGCACGCCACACGGCACGATGCCGCTGAAGTGGCTGAGATCCGGCTCGACATTGATGGCGATGCCGTGAAAGCTCACCCAGCGCCTCAGCCTGATGCCGATGGCGGCGATCTTGTCCTCGGCGAGCGATCCGTCGGGCAGGGCGGGGCGATCCGGCCGCACCACCCAGACGCCGACGCGGTTCTCGCGCCGTTCGCCGCGCACGTTGAAGGCGGCGAGCGTGCCGATGATCCATTGTTCAAGGGCCGCGACGAAGGCGCGGACATCCTCGCGCCGCCGCTTCAGGTCGAGCATCACATAAGCGACCCGCTGGCCTGGCCCATGATAGGTGTATTCGCCGCCGCGCCCGGCTGCGAACACCGGGAAACGGTCGGGCTCGATCAGGTCCTCGATTCGGGCACTGGTGCCGGCGGTGTAGAGCGGCGGGTGCTCTACCAGCCAGACCATCTCACCGGCGGCGCCGCCTCTGATCGCTTCGGCACGCGCCTCCATCACGGCAAGCGCATCTGGATAGGCGGTGAGGCCGGGTTCGATCCGCCATTCGACCGGCGCCGAACCGGGCAGGGGCAGGAACGACGTGGCGATCTGGCTGCGTTCTGTCATGGCATGTCTCGTGTCGCCCCACATATGGCGGCAATCGGCTGAAACGTCCAGTTGCGAGCGCGTTTCAGCTCTTTGGAGGGTTATGCCGAAGCCCGGGCAATTATTGCGCGACGCGCCCTTGTTTCGCCGGAAACGATTTGCTACACGCCGCGAGCCGGTTCGTTCCGGCTCCTACCACGTGCGGTCGTGGCGGAATTGGTAGACGCGCAGCGTTGAGGTCGCTGTGGGGCAACCCGTGGAAGTTCGAGTCTTCTCGACCGCACCAGCTTTATCCAATAAGCTGTTATTTTTATTGTGCGATTTTCTGTTTCGCCGCAGTTCTTCCAACGCTGTTTGTGCAAGCTGAAACCTGCACGAACCCGTTGCTGGTTGGGTGCGGATGCCGCGCACTAACCGCGTGGTTTGACCCGCCATCACATGCCAGCTGCTTCAAAGACCGAACCGTGCCGCGAAACGGACACATGGGAATGCTCGGCAAAAATGCGCTTTTTTATGCGCGGCTATATATTGATGTGATTGCGCGGCAAATCGCCCACTAGTTTCGTTGTCTTGAGGCTTGAGTCTGGACGCGACTTTCCAGCCGCATGAGCAAATAGTCGACCTCTTGTCTGGCCGTCGCCGACAACGCACTGCCCGGCTTGCGCTGGGCGTCCGACGCGATGGCGCCGCGCTTCATCATCACATATTTGCGTACCGCAAGTCCCACGCCGGGTTGCTGCTCATAGCGCAGATAGGGCAGGTGGGCGTCGAAAAGATCGTGCGCCTTGTCGCGCTCGCCGGCGGCGGACAGTTTCACCATTTCGACCAGCATGTCGGGGAACGCATAGCCGGTCATCGCGCCGTCGGCGCCGCGCTCCATCTCGAAGTCGAGAAAGAGGCCGCCATTACCGGTAAGGATGGACAGCGGCCGCAGCGAGCCGTCCTTCTGGAAGCCGCGCAGCGCGCTGATCTTGTCCAGGCCCGGCCAGTCCTCGTGCTTGAGCATGAAGCAGGCCGGGTTGTCGGTGACGATGCGGCGGATGACGGCCGGCGTCATGATCACCGAGAGGGTCAGCGGATAATCCTGCAGGACGAAAGGAACATCCTCGCCGACCGCTTCGGATGCGTTGCGGAAGTAGGTGACGATCTGGTCGTCGGTGCGCAGCGCCGGCGGCGGCGCGATCATCACGCCCTGCGCGCCAAGCTCCATCGCGGCGCGCGCAAGGCTGCGCATGGCGGCGAAGCCAGGGGCGGAGACGCCGACGATGACCGGCAGCCTGGTGCGCGCCACGACACGTTTGACGATCTCGATCGATTCGCCGGCGTCGAGCTTCGGGGCCTCACCCATGATGCCGAGGATTGTTATCCCATCGACGCCGCAGCGCTCGTAGAAATCGACCATCGAATCAAGCGATTCCCAGTCGATCTTGCCATCCGCCTCGAACGGCGTCGGGGCAATGGTGTAGACGGTTTTGGTGTCAGGGCCGATGGCCATGAGCTCCTCCTAAATCCAGCTTTCAATCATAGCGCAGGACCGACGGTCCGATCCAACCCGGCTGTCGGTCCGGACGGGCGGGGTCCCGTTCGTCGTTCCATCGTATGCGGACGACTGGTTGGCCGATCTGGACAATGGCTGCACGGGATTGCGCCGCGGGTCGAAACCCGCGGAAAAGAGAAGGTGTTGCGCCGTCGGACAATGCAATCATGCTCTGCGAGCCGTCAACCTTCTTACGCCGCGAGTTCAGCAGTTGCAGGCGGCGATCCGTGCGGCGATTGACCTCAAGGACTGTCGATCCTGGGGAATGACTTTGCCAAAGTCAAAATCCAGCCTTAACCTTCTGCAATGCATTCCAGGTCGAGCATCCGGTTTTACCTGGGAAAGCCGCACGCAACGGAGCCATATTTATGAGTGACAGCCAGGTAAGGATTGCGGCAGGGAACACCATTCGAAGCCTGCATGCCGATCTGCCGGTCAACGCCACCTTCCATATCTGGCTCAAGGCGACCAGGCCGGACGTTCCAGGCTCGCTGTCGTTTTCCAACGTCCGTGGCAAGTTCGGCGAGGTGAGCGTCGCGAACGCCGAAGAGCATGAATTCAGAATTTTCCACGTCTTCGGCGGCGGCAGTGTCGAACTGGATTACGATGCGGATCAGACCTCGGTTTCGGTTGCCTACTGGTTCGCATTGGCCGACGTACTGGAGACAGGCATTACAGTTCTCCACACCAATCCGGGAAATGCCCCACCGAACATCCCCGACAGCTATCATTTTCGTCCGCCGTTCGGCTGGATGAACGATCCGAACGGATTTGGCCGGTTTGGAGGCCGCCCACATCTGTTCTATCAGCATTATTCGCATGGGCTTCGCTGGAACACGATGCATTGGGGGCACGCCGTCTCTTCGGATTATTTGCGATGGCGCCACATGCCCATCTTCCTGTTTCCATCGGAAGATCTCACCGCAAGGCCCGACAAACGGGGCGGCGCCTATTCCGGCTCGGCCATCCCGCTTGCCGATGGCCCGGGCATACGCGTCTTTTTCACCGAGCAGGTACAGGACCGTATCCCGGAACAGCAGATCCAACTCACGGCCACTTCCAGCGACCTCATCATGGCGGGAGACGCGCACGTCATCCTGCCATACCGCCCGCTTGACCAGGGATTGACAGCGGATTTTCGTGACCCATACGTCTTCAGGGGACCGGATGGCCTTTGGAAAATGCTGCTGGGCAGCCAGAGCGATGAAGGCGGCGTTGTCCTGCTCTACGAAACCCGTGACCATACGGCCGCCACTGGATGGACGTATGTCGGCAAGCTTCTGGTCGAGAAGCACTATCGGACGACGGCGATCGAATGCCCCTGTCTGCTGCCGCTCGACGGGCCTGCGACCGATCCCGCGACGCGCTGGGTTCTGATTCTCGGGCTGATGAACAGTGAGGACCAGTCGACCCGGCGCAAGAACCTGACAATGGCCATTGTCGGCTGGTTCGATGGTAGGACCTTTGCCAAGGAATTCGAACAGGAACTGGACTTCGGGACGGATAATTACGCCTTCCAGGCCTTCGCCGACGGCGATGCCATTGTTGGCATAGGCTGGCTTGCCAACTGGGCCGACACCGGACCGGCGATCGATTTTCCCACAGCCATGACGTTGCCTCGCAATATCCATCTGTCTGCAGGCGAGTTGCACACCCCGCCCATCGGCGCTGCCGAGAGCCTGCGGAGCCATATTCTGGACCGGACACGCCTCGCAGCCGGAGAGCAGGTAAGCTTTATCAACGGCGCCGTCGAAATCCTGTTCGAGCTCGAAAAGCCGGGTGCCCATTTCCACTTGAAGCTGCAACATCCAACCGTCCGGCTCGAGGTTGTCGTCGACGACGAGGGACTTGCCATTCGTCATGGAGACGACGCAGCGGCATCCCCTCACTATATTGCCAAGGGAGCCCGTCCAAAACGGCTGCGGATATTCCTCGACTACGGATCGATCGAGGTTTTTGCGGATCGCGGTCGTTGGGCTGGCACGAAACGGATCAGCGGGTTTGAGCCGGTGCAATCGGCACGTCTCATCGCCGAAACGGGCGCCATTCTACACGCGACGGTATGGGCCCTCAAACCGTGACAACGAGATAAATATTCCCAGCTCAGGATCAGGCGTCCGCAAACACCGACCAATGAACGAGGCCTTCGACGACGCCAAGGGCGAACGGCGTTTTCGCGCTGTAGATCAGCGAGTTGTCCCGCGCCATGTCAAGCAGTTCGGGAAGGGCATTGGCGACGACAATCCCGCGCGCACCGGGCAGCTCGAACATGCTGCGATCATTGTTGGTATCGCCGGCGACGACCACCTCATCGAGGCCGATGCCGAGCTCATTGCAGAGCCAGGCCAGCGCCTGGCCCTTGTCTGCTGAGCGCGGCAGGATGTCGAGATCGCGTCCGCTCGAATAGACCATCGTCACCGACAGGCCGGCCTCGGCCAGAGCACGCTCGATGCTGGCAAGGGCTTCCGGACTTGCATCGAGCAGGTACCAGCTCGATTTGAAGGCGTGCTGATAGCCGTCGGGCTGGCGGACGGTGTCTTTGAGCGACCCGAGCACCGCATCGACCTTGTCAAGCGACCAGCCTTCCGAAAACCTCTGGGCAAAGTGGCTCAATTCAGGAAAATGTGCGAGGCGCGGGGTGTGCCGCGGACCGGCGAGCATCGTGCCGACACCGCCGATCACATAGTCCGGCGCCGGCAGGCCGACTTCGTCGACGAAGTTCAAAATATCATCGGCCAGGCGACCGCTGTTGTAGACGAGAACCGGCCGGTGCTCGGGATCGAGCGCTTGCCATTTTGATCGAAAGCGTGACGTCGCCGGCGCATCGCCCGCCAGGGTCCCGTCGAGATCACTCGACAAAAGCGCGATCGGTTTCAATCGCCGTCGTTCCACGGCTCGTCCCAGTCATGATCGTCGACCGCCTTCAGCACCGGACGGCCTTCGACAAGGCTGACCAGCTGCTGCGCGATGCCGGTCCAGGTGAACAGGCTGCGCGCCTTGTGCGCGCCCATGCGGCCCAGGCGGCCGTGAAGGCGCTGGTGCTTCATCGGCTTGACGATGGTGATGCCGAGATCTTCCTTGTCGAACGGATCGCCAAAAAGCGCATGCCGGCCATAGCTGATCCCGCGATAGAGGCCGCCATGGATCGTGACCACTGTCGGCGTTCCGCAGGCCATTGCCTCGATCGCGGTCATGCCGAACGGCTCGTAGCGGCTCGACAGGACGAACATGTCCGCCGCCCGATAGGTGTCGGCCAGGTCCTCCTCGGCGACATAGCCGGAGAAGACGACACGATCCTGCAAGCCTAGCTGCTCGACCTGTTGCTTGAGCTGGTTGAGGATCTTCTGTTCCTGCTCGTCCATGTTCTCGCCGCCGACAGCGAGCCTCAGGACCGCATCCGGCACACGCGGCGCCACCACGGAAAACGCATCGATCAGCAGGTCGTAGCCCTTATTGGTGGCGAGCCGGCCGAGCGCCAGGACCGTTCGCCCTTCGAAGCCGAGCCGATGGCGGATCAACCGGCGAGACGCCTCGCTGACCGGGAAGAAGCGGTTGTCGTCGTAACCGGGCGGGATCATGTGCACGCGGTCGCGCTCGAGGCTGTAGTCCTCGACCAGCATGTCGACCTGCGGCGGCGTCGTTGCGATCACCATGGCGCAGCTTCGATAGATGATCGTCTCGTGCTTGATGCGCTCGGTGAAATTGAACTCGGCCTCGAAAGTATCGGCCTTGTCAGGGTAGTCCGTCTTCATCTGGCGCTGCTTCCAGATGCCGAGCGAATGCGGCGTATGGATGTGCGGGATATTGAGCGCTTCTGACAGTCGCTGCCCCGCTACGCCCGCATCCCAGTAGTGACTGTTGATGAAGTCGTAGGAGAGGTTTTCCCGGCGAATCAGCCGCAGTGCGTTTTCACACCACTCGAGAAGGTGGCGGTGGAGATATTCCTTCGGAATAAAATCGGGTCCGCCACAGGCGACACGCAGGACGCGAACCCCGTCGGCCACTTCATCGACAGGAGGCTGGTCTTCAAATCGTCGCGTCCAGATATCGACGGCATAACCCAACTGGGCCAGCTTTTTGGCAAGTTCCAGGACATAGACCACCTGGCCGCCGGTATCGGCCGCGCCCAGTGGCGGGTTGGCTGCTACGTAGCCGTGGGTGGAAATGAGAGCAATTCGAGGTATCGCCGCATCCGAGTCCGGCATCTGTATCCTTCTCTACGATTGATCTGCGCACGCCGCAGCATGCACAAGTTGGGTTATATAAGGTTTCCAGCCGCCATCCGCAAATGTCGAAAGCGCCAGGCGGCCGCCAGGCTGGTGGCACGTCGGTGAGAATATTGACTCCGCCCGCAATGGTAGCCCCCAGAGACGCCGATAGGGAACATACCGAGGAGCCTCGGCGCGACGCTTATGGGAGAGCCGAAGACGTTGTGCGATTGGTGGATGATTGCGCCGGCTGACATCGACTTCGAAATCTGACAGACGCTGTAGCAATTTGACGCTGCTCATGATCCTTTCTGGAAATCGATTCCGATTTTCATGGTCATGCGCTAGACCTGACACGCAGCTTTTCCGGAATTCTGAATGGCGGGAGGCGCTTGTGGAAGGCCAGGACGAACAGACGACCGGCGCCAGGACCGCTGAGGACAGCGCCGACATCTATGGCGAGGATGGCGCCATTCTGTCGTCGTTCCTTGCCCAGATCGGCGCCGCGATCGCCGATCGCGACACGCTGACGCTAAAGCGTGAAGTCGACGACCTGCACCAATCGGAACTCGGCGACCTGATCGAGGCGCTTCATCCAGAACAGCGCCGCGCGCTGGTCGAATTGTTGGGCGCCGATTTCGATTTTTCCGCGCTGACCGAGGTCGACGAGGCTATCCGCCGCGACATCGTGGAAAGCCTGCCCAACGCCCAGATTGCCCAGGGGGTGCAGGACCTCGATTCCGACGACGCGGTCTACATTCTCGAGGATCTCGAAAAGGAAGACCAGGACGAGATCCTGTCGCAACTGCCGTTCACCGAGCGGATCAGGCTGCGCCGCTCGCTCGACTATCCCGAAGAGACCGCCGGCCGCCGCATGCAGACCGAGTTCGTCGCGGTGCCGCCATTCTGGACGATCGGCCAGACCATCGACTACATGCGCGAGGACAACAACCTTCCCGACCGCTTCAGCCAGATTTTCGTCATCGATCCGAGCTTCAAGCTGCTCGGCGCCATCGACCTCGACCAGATCCTGCGCACCAAGCGCTCGATCAAGGTCGAAGAGGTGATGCATGAGACCAGGCACGCCATTCCGGCGACGATGGACCAGGAGGAGGCGGCGCGCGAATTCGAACAATACGACCTTCTCTCCGCTGCCGTCGTCGACGAGAACGAGCGGCTGGTCGGCGTGCTGACCATCGACGACGTGGTCGACGTCATCCAGCAGGAAGCCGAGGAGGATCTGCTGCGCATGGGCGGTGTCGGCGACGAAGAATTGTCGGACAGCATCCTTTCGACCTCGCGCTCGCGCGTTCCGTGGCTGCTCGTCAACCTTTTGACGGCATTCCTGGCGGCCTCGGTGATCGGCCTATTCGACCGCACGATCGAGCACATCGTGGCGCTGGCGGTGCTGATGCCAATCGTCGCGGGCATGGGCGGCAATGCCGGCTCGCAGACCATGACGGTCACGGTGCGGGCGCTGGCGACCAGGGACCTCGACATCTACAATGCCGGCCGCATCATCCGCCGCGAGATGGGGGTGGGCTTCATCAACGGCATCATCTTCGCCATCCTGATCGGCATCGTCGCGGCCGCCTGGTTCCGCGATCCCAATCTGGGCGGCATCATCGCCGCGGCGATGATCATCAACATGTTCGTGGCCGCACTTGCCGGCATCCTGATCCCGCTGCTGCTCGACCGGTTCAAGATCGACCCGGCCGTGGCTTCGGCGGTCTTCGTCACGACGGTCACCGACGTCGTCGGCTTCTTTGCCTTTCTCGGCCTCGCCACATGGTGGTTCGGCGTGTGAGCGACGCCCGCTCAATTGACTTTTACGTAAATGCCATGCGAGATTTTGGAACAGCCTCTGGCCGATTCTGACACGCGTGCGGATAGCGAGGCCGCATGGTTGGAACTCGCAGCGCGGCCGGGCATTTGGAGTGATGATGCGGGAATATTATTCGATAACCGAACTGACCCGCGAATTCGACGTTTCGACGCGGACGCTGCGCTTCTACGAGGACGAGGGGCTGGTGCAGCCGGTGCGGCGCGGCCGCACGCGGCTGTTTCGCCCGTCGGACCGGCATCTCATCCGCCAGATCATGCGCGGCAAGAGGCTCGGCTTTTCGATCAACGAGATCCGCGAAATCATCCAGATGTACAAGGAGCCGCCCGGCGAGGTCGGTCAGCTCAACCTGATGATCAAGCGCATCGAGGAAAAGCGCGAGGATCTGCGCCAGAAGCGCCGCGACCTCGAAGAAACCCTGGCTGAACTCGACCAGGCCGAGGAATCCTGCGTCGAGCGGCTGGTGGAGCTTGGCGTCAACACCTGATCGGCCTTTTTGATAATTCTACTCTGGCGGCCAGCCAGAGCGAATTCTGAAAAAGACCTTGCCGCCTCAAATCCAGCGCCGCACCGTTTTCGCGTAATCCCGGTATTTCTTGCCGAATTTCGTTGCCAGAACCTTTTCCTCGCCCTCGATCGCCATTTTCTGCGTTGCGAAGGCGGCGATGATCGCCAGCGGCAGGAACCATACGTTCCCCGAGATAAGGGCGACGCCGATCATCAGCAGCGTGTTTGCCAGATAGATCGGATTGCGGCTGACGGCGAAGGGGCCCGATGTAACCAGATGGTCCGGCACGGCGTTCGGGTGGAGCGTCGTCTTTGCCCGGATCATGATGCGGATCGCCGTGAACCAGAGTGCGACGACGCCGAACAATGCCACCCAGCCGGCCGCGAACAGGATGTGGCCCAAAAGGCCGCCGATCCATGGCAGCGGATAAAGCAAGCCAAGCGCGATGCTGACGGCGATGGCCGCGACATAGATCAGCGGCGGCCAAGGTATAAACCCCGGTTTTTGCTGGCCCGGTTTCTGCTGATGGTCGGTCATTGTGCTCCTCCCTCCATCAAAGTGCCGTCGGCTTTGGCAGTGCAGGCGCCGGCGAGATCGTCGAGATGCGCCTTCCATTCCGCAGCCTGGTCGTTGCGGTAGAGCCGATCAAGCGTGGCCTCGCCCTCGAGCGTATCGAGCATGCAGACACAATAGCTGCTGCAGAACTCCGTGTCGCGCGATTGCTCGCACGATGCCTGGCACTCTTTGAGGAAGGTGACCGGCCTGGTTTCGACGGCTGCCGGCATGACTTGCGAAAACAGCCAGAGCGAGCCGATCAGCACCGGCTGGTGGATCAGATAGAAGGCGAGGCTGTGCCGGCCGATAAAAACCAGCGGATTAGTCCAGCGGCCGGGCGCCAGGCCCGCCAGCCGCGTCAGCACGCCGGAGGCGAAGGCAAGCTTTGCCGCTGCGATGCCGACAAGCACAGCGCCGAACCATGGAAACAGCGGGACATAATCGTTGGAGCGCGGGTTGGTTGCCGACAGACCGACCCACCACAGGGCCGGATGATCGAAGATCTCGGACCTGAGGTAAAGCGGCGCGGTGATGACGAAAGCTGCGACAACCAGCGTCAGCAGCGCCGGCAGCCGCAGAAACGCCAGGCCGAGCAGGCTGGCCAGCGCGATCTCGTGCAGGATGCCGAAGAAGATGAAACTGTCTGGTGTGGCAAGCCTTGTGGCGGCCGATATGGCGAGCGCCGCCCCGCCGACCATGGCGAATCGTTTCCAGAAGCCGTTCCAGCGGATTTGCTTGCCATGGCCGAGGAACAGGCTGACGCCGACCAGGAACAGGAAGGTCGAAGCGATGCAGCGCGCGTAGAATTTCCACCAGCCAAAGGCAGTCAGGCCGGGATCGGTGTAGCCGAAGAATTCGAGATCCCAGGTGAAATGGTAACTCGCCATGGCAAGCAAAGCGATGCCGCGGGCGACGTCGATGGCGATGATGCGCTTTGATCGGTGCTGAACGGCCGGCGTAGGAATGGTCATGGTCTCGCAATTCTGTTTCAGTGCTGCAAGACGATTATCATGGTTGCCCCGGACAAAAGAAGACAGGCGCCGCCCTCTTCCCTTCTCCCCTTTGTTCGCGATGTCCCCAGTCCAAACACCCTTGTGGGAGAAGGTGGATTGGCGCGCAGCGCCAAGACGGTTGAGGGGTGCTGGCCGGAGTGCTGTTGGTGCCAAGCTGGAACACCCCTCATCCGACCTCGCTTCGCGAGGCCACCGTCTCCCACAAGGGGAGAAGGAAGAGCCCACGAGAAACGATTACCTTGACGGCGCATTCGCGCTGCTAGCTGGCGGAATTTGGTTTGCCGGGCGCGGCGATTCTGCCTATAGTCGCAGCCGTCGTCGGTTCCGTTTTGGAACCAAGAGGGAATGCGGTAGGGGCAAAATTCGCCCGATGCCGTGGCTGCCCCCGCAACTGTGTGCGGTAGTCCTCTCCATATGCCACTGAAGATTTTCTTCGGGAAGAGCTTCTTCGGGAAGGTGGGGAAGGGCGCTGATCCGCGAGCCAGGAGACCTGCCGGCGACAGGAGAACTGACTTCTATGCCCTCGGGTGGAGGGCGAAAGGACAAGACATGAATACCGCTTCCGTCTCGCTCGGCGCTTCCGTCTCCTCGCAGTCGCGTTTCGTGCAGTTGGCGCTTGCTGCAGTTCTCGGCGTTTTCGTCATGGGCTTTGTCGGCTTCTCGCATATCGATGCGGTCCACAATGCCGCTCACGACTATCGCCATTCGATGGGCTTTCCCTGCCACTGACGAGGGGCTGACACCATGACACTGTTTCGCAACGTCGTGTTCATCGCGGCGATCGCAGGGCTTGTGGCCGGCGTCGTTCTCGCCTGCATGCAGGCTTACGCCACGGTGCCACTCATCCTCAAGGCGGAAGTCTACGAACAGGCCGGCGGTGGTCACACGCATGACCATGGTTTGGCGCCGGCCGCAGCAGGCAGCAATGCCACGAGCAGCGCCGTGCCGGCTGAAGCAGCCACCGCGGAAGAGGAAGGCTGGGCGCCGGCCGATGGCTTCGAGCGCTTCGCCTTCAACGTCGTTGCCAACGTCGTCACCGGCATCGGCTTTGCGCTGATCCTGGTCGCCGCTTCGGAGTTCGCCGGCGGCATCGGCAATGGGCGTCAGGGTATGTTCTGGGGCCTTGCAGGCTTTGCCGTGTTCACGCTGGCCCCGAACCTTGGCCTGCCGCCCGAACTGCCGGCGATGCCGGCGGCCGATCTCACCCAGCGCCAGATCTGGTGGACGGCGACCGTAGTGGCGACCGCGGCCGGTCTCGGGCTGCTCGCTTTTCGCAAATCGCTGCCGCTGGCCATTCTTGCCGTGGCGTTGATCGTGGCGCCGCATATTGTCGGCGCGCCGCAGCCCGACAGTTTCGAATCGCCGATCCCGGAAGGCCTGCACCACCAGTTCGTGGTGGCGGTGACGCTGACCAATCTGGTGTTCTGGCTGGTGCTCGGCGCTGTCGTCGGCTTGGTGCGCGGCCGCTTGACCGGCGCCGCAACCGGCCTGCGCGACAGCCTTGCCTGATCGCGCTGCTCCAGGCAGCAAGCTGACCCTGGTCGTCGGCGGTGCACGCTCGGGCAAGAGCGCGCATGCCGAAAGCCTGGTGACGGCCTGTCCGGCGCCGTGGGCCTATATCGCTACGGCGCAAGCCTATGACGACGAGATGCGCGAACGCATCGCGCTGCACCGGGCACGGCGCGGCGAGGGCTGGACGACCGTCGACGCGCCGCTCGATCTCGTCGGCGCGATCGAGGCGCTGCCTGACTGCCGGCCCGTCCTGATCGACTGCCTGACGCTGTGGCTGTCCAACCACATGCTGGCCCAACGCGACATTGAGGCCGAATGCCGAGGGCTGGCGGATGTGCTGTCGCGGCCGCGCGGGCCGTGGTTCGTGGTTTCCAACGAGGTCGGGCAGGGCATCGTGCCCGATAATGCGCTTGCCCGCCGGTTTCGCGATGCCGCCGGCCGGCTCAACCAGCAGGTCGCCGCCGTCGCCGGCACGGTGCTGCTGATGGTTGCGGGACTGCCGCTCAAGGTGAAGTGATATGACCGATATCGACGACAGGGACGAGGAACGCCACCGCGCCAAGATGGCCAAGCGCAAGGCGGTGCAGGACGCCGAGGTCGCGGCCAAGACAGTCGAGAAGGGACTGCTGATCGTCAACACCGGGCCCGGCAAGGGCAAGACCACTGCCGCCTTCGGGCTGGCGCTGAGGATGCTCGGCTACGGCAGGCGCGTCGGCGTCGTCCAGTTCATCAAGGGCAAATGGCATACCGGCGAGAAGGACGCCTTTGCCGCTTTCGGCGACCGGGTCGTCTGGCACACGATGGGCGAGGGTTTTACCTGGGAAACGCAGGATCTGAAGCGCGACATCGCCGCCGCCGAGGCTGCCTGGGCCAAGGTGCTCGAGCTGATGGCCGATCCATCGATCAGCCTTCTGGTGCTCGACGAATTGAACATCGCGCTGCGCTACGACTATCTCGATCTCGACACGGTGGTGGCGGCGCTGAAGGGCCGGCGCGAAAACCTGCATATCGTCGTCACCGGCCGCAACGCCAAGCCGGCGCTGGTCGATGCGGCCGATCTGGTCACCGAGATGGGCGTGACC
>NZ_KI911322.1:0-25596 GCF_000513915.1 Mesorhizobium sp. WSM2561 | reverse complement strand
GGGGGAGAAGGGAGAAGGCGCCCCGCAGGGCGCTATTCCTTCACCGCACCGGTCATCGAGGAAACGTAGTGCTCGACGAAGAACGAATAAAGCACCACCACCGGCAGCGAGCCGATCAGGGCTCCGGCCATCAGCGCTCCCCACTCATAGACGTCGGAGCGGACAAGCTCCGTCAGCACCCCGACCGGCACCGTCTTGTTTTCGGACGACTGGATGAACGTCAGCGCATAGATGAATTCGTTCCATGACAGGGTGAATGCGAATATGCCGGCCGAAATCAGGCCGGGCACCGACAGCGGCAGCACGATCTTGATGAGGATCTGCCAGCGGCTCGCCCCGTCGATGAGCGCGCATTCTTCCAGTTCGAACGGGATCGAACGGAAGTAACCCATCAGCAGCCAGGTGCAGAAAGGCACCAGGAAGGTCGGGTAGGTGAGGATGAGCGCGAACGGCGTGTCGTAAAGCCCAAGGTTGAACACCATCACCGACAGCGGGATGAACAGGATCGATGGCGGCACGAGATAGGCGAGGAAGATCGCCAACCCGACCTGCCGCGCCCCCGAAAACCGCAGCCGTTCGATCGCATAGGCCGCGAACACCGCAGCCAGCAGCGACAGGAACGTGGCGGCGGTGGAGATGATGATCGTGTTGAGCAGCCAGCCCGGATAGGACGTGTCGAACAAGAGATAGCGGATGTGCTGGAATGTCGGATGCACGACCCAGAACGGATTGAAATTGGCGTAGTCGGTCATCTCGTGATTGGGTTTAATCGCCGTGATCGTCATCCAGTAGAACGGGAACAACAGCACGATGACGAACACCAGCAACGGCAGATAGACCGTCACCACGCGCCGCGGCAGGCTCTGAAGATAGCCCATGCCGCCTTCGTCGAGTTCCTGCCGTTTGGTTTTTTTGATCGCGGCGCTCTTGATCTCAGCCGTCTTGATCTCAGCCCTCTTGATCTCAGCCATGTCAGTCTCCTCCGCCCTGCTGCCATTTGCGGCGTTGCAGGCCGAAATAGCTGAACAGGATCGCCGCAAGCAGGAACGGGATCATGGCGACCGCGATGGCGGCGCCCTCGCCAAGCTGGCCTCCCGAAATGCCGCGCTGGAACGACAATGTCGCCATCAGATGGGTGGCATTGACCGGTCCGCCGCGGGTCAGCACATAGATCAGCTGGAAGTCGGTGAAGGTGAACAACACCGAAAACGTCATGGTGATGGCGATGATCGGCGTCAGCAGCGGCAGCGTCACAAACCGGAACAATTGCCAGCGACTGGCGCCGTCGAGCGTGGCGGCCTCGTAAAGCGACTGGGGAATGGTCTGCAGGCCGGCTAGCAGCGTGATGGCGACGAACGGAATACCGCGCCACACATTGGCCGCGATCACCGAAGCGCGCGCGTTCTCCGGATCGCCGAGGAAATTGATGCGATGGTCGATCAGGCCCATTTCCATGAGCGCCCATGACAGGATGGAAAACTGCGAATCGTAGATCCACCAGAAGGCGATGGCCGACAGCACCGTCGGCACCACCCACGGCAGCAGCACGATCGCGCGGAAGAACGATTTGAAGGGAAGGTTCTGATTGAGGATAAGCGCCAGCCAGAGGCCGAGCGCGAACTTCAGGATCGACGCGCTGATCGTGTAGAGCAAGGTGTTGAAGACGGAGAGCCAGAAGACGGCGTCGTCCGATAGATATTGGTAGTTTTCGATGCCTATGAAGATGCCGGGGCGGCCGATGCGGGCATCGGTGAAGCCGAGCCAGATGCCGAGCCCGAGCGGATAGGTCAGGAAGACCAGCAGCAGCGCTGCCGCCGGCAGCATGAAGCCGAAGCCAAGCGCGTTCCTGCTGTCGGCCAGGAGCGACAGGCTCCGCGACAGGATCGACGGACGCGGCTGAACGGCGGCGGACGACACGGCCATGGGACGGCTCCTCATACGGTCTGCTGGCATGGTGGCCTGAGAGGCCGCCACGCGATTTCAGGACCAGACCGGGCAGCGCGGTCGCGGCTGCCCGGCTCGGCTGTGATCAAACGCGATAGTAGCGGTTGGCGCGTTTCTCCGCCTCTTCCACCGCCTCCTGCGGCGTCGCCTGGCCCGTCACCGCCTTGGCGAACATGTCGACCAGCACATAGTCGGCCATGGTCGCAGCCGAGGCGTA
Source organism: Mesorhizobium sp. WSM2561 (assembly GCF_000513915.1). Classification (NCBI taxonomy): domain Bacteria; kingdom Pseudomonadati; phylum Pseudomonadota; class Alphaproteobacteria; order Hyphomicrobiales; family Phyllobacteriaceae; genus Mesorhizobium; species Mesorhizobium sp. WSM2561. The sequence continues at coordinate 23,435 of NZ_KI911322.1, read as the reverse complement.
GCCGAGCGGCCCGGCATAGCCGTTGGGACGCAGCGTCGCCGAGGCCTTGGCGTAAGCGGCATTGTTCGGGTCGGCCGTCCACACCGGATTGTTGTCGAAGGCCTTGAGTGTCTGGCAGCAATAGCCGGCCGAGGAGGTGATCCATTCCGCCATTTGCTGTTCCTCGAACATGAACTGCAGATAGGCTTTTGCCGCGTTGGGGTAGGGCGTGTAGTCGAAGATCACGGCCGTGGTCACCTGGAACAGCTCGACGGATTTCCCGACGGGACCGATCGGCAGGCTGGTCGTGCGCATATCCTTGGCGATTTCAGCCAGTTTCGGATCATTGTCCTTGTTGGTTTTTGCCGTGTTATACACGGAAATGCCGTTGGCGATGACGCCCAGTTCGCCGGCCAGGAAGGCGCGGTTGTTGTTCACGTCGAGCCAGCTTTCGGTGCCGGGGATGAAGGTCTTGTAGAGTTCCTGCGCGTATTCGATCGCCTTGAGCGTCTCGGGGCTGTTGATCGTCACCTTTCCGCTCTCGTCGACCATCTGGCCGCCATGGCTCCAAAGCAGCCAGTGAGCATAGTTGTTGCCGTCGCCGACGCCATGGCCGTGTGTGAAACCGGCCGGATGGCCCTTCGCCTGTAAGGCCTTGCAAAGCTCGAGGAAGCCCGCCGTGTCCTTCGGAAATTCCGAGAAGCCAGCCTCCTTCACCCAGCTTTCCCGATAGACGATGGCATTGCCGATGGTGGCCAAGGGCAGGCCGAGGAATTTTCCCTCGCGCGTCGCATATTGCTTTGGTCCGTCGTGCCAGCCGCCATATTTCGTGCCGAGATACTCACCCAGTTCCGACACATCGTGCAGCTTGTCGGGGTACTGGTGCGGGTCGTCGAACCAGACCAGCATCAGATCTGGACCGGAGCCGACATTGGCGGCGACCGCCGCCTTGGGGCGAATGTCCTCCCAGCTTTCCTTGTCGACGCGGACCTCGACGCCGGTCGCCTCGGTGAACCGCTTGGTGTTGGCCAGCCATTGGTCTTCATCGCCCTGAACGAACGGCGACCAGCGCAGCATGCGCAGCTTTGCGCCGTCTTCGGGCTTGTACGTCAACCCCTCCTGGGCAAAGGCGGAAGAGCCGACGAAGCGGCTTCCCAAGGCTCCCGCCGCCACGCCGGCGGTCGTGCGGATCACGTCACGTCTGGTGAATTTCATGCTCGTTTCCTCCTGTTTATTGTCCTTGCCTTATGGATCCTACTGCCGGGCGCGCAGTTCGAAGCGCTGCCCGGTTTCGCCATGAAAGAGATGGATGAGGCCCGGCTCGGCCGTGAGCCGTACGGTCTCGCCCGGCGTGAAGGAATGGCGCTCGCGGAAATTGGCGACGATCTCGTCACCGCCGGCCGTCCGGCCGATGAGCTGCACTTCCGACCCGGTCGGCTCGACCACCACGACGGTGACTGGAATGCCGTCGTCTTGGGATAGCCGCAGATGCTCGGGGCGTATCCCCAGCACCACCTGCTCGCCGCTGCCGGTCGAAGGTATTGCGGCCAGCGGCAGGGAAATCCCCCCGGAGCCGCGAAAAGACGGTGAGCCGCCATCCGTCGCGATTTCGCCCCTCAGCATGTTCATGGCGGGCGAGCCGATAAAGCTGGCGACAAAAAGGTTGTTGGGCCGGTCGTAGAGCTCCAATGGCGGCCCGATCTGCTCGACGATGCCGTCATGCATGACGACGATCTTGTCGGCCATGGTCATCGCCTCGATCTGGTCGTGGGTGACATAGACCGTCGTGGTCTTCAAGCGCTGGTGCAGTTCCTTGATCTCGGCGCGCATCTGCACCCTGAGCTTGGCGTCGAGATTGGACAGCGGCTCGTCGAACAGGAAGACCGCCGGATCGCGCACGATCGCCCGGCCCATGGCGACGCGCTGGCGCTGGCCGCCGGAAAGCTGCCGGGGATAGCGCTCCAGCAATGGCACCAGCCCCAGGATTTCGGCGGCGCGCTTGACGCTGGCAGCGCTTTCGGCTTTCGCAACACCCTTGAGCATCAGCGAGAACGCCATGTTCTCGGCCACGGTCATGTGCGGGTAGAGCGCGTAGTTCTGGAACACCATGGCGACGTCGCGTTCTTTTGGCGCAACGTTGTTGACGACGCGCTCGCCGATCGCGATCTGGCCGCGCGAAATCTTTTCCAGGCCGGCGATCATCCTGAGAAGGGTCGATTTTCCGCAGCCCGACGGCCCGACCAGCGTGACGAACTCGCCATCCTCGATATCGACGCTGACACCGTGGAGAATCTCGACGGTTCCGAATGATTTGTAGACATCGCCAATCGCGACAGACGCCATCGATTTCCTCCCGAATGCTTCCTGCGACGTCTTCGAAGGAAACCGCTTCCTAACTGGCCGCGGCAGTTCCCAAAGCTCCTCCCTGGTCACGCGCGATGATGAAACGGTAGCGCTACCAGACTGCCCTGTAAAGCCGCTGCGTGGCAAGCACGCTTCTTCGTCGCGCCTGATCGTGTTTGTCCCCAATGGGATTGGAGTTCGCCATATCCAGGGTCGTAGCAGGAGCATGATTTGCCCAGCCCCAGCTCTTAAAACCGGAGGTGCGAGAAGCCATCAGTGACGACACCAGCCTAATCGGAAACTTCGGTTTGCGGCCGGTCGCGGCCGTCGGCGAGCTCGTCGTGCCATTTGCCTTCGGCGTCCTCGTACTGGATGCCGTCGGTGGTGCCGGCGACCTGCTGTTCGGCCGAAGCGATCTCGGCGGCGCGCAGCGCGTCCTCGTGAGTGGGGAACGTCTCCGAAAATGTCTCGCCGACCTTATAGGCCCAGCCCCCGTCATGCTCGACGATCTTGTAGGTCAGCTTGGCCATGAAATCCTCCAGTGGAAAAAGCTCAGGTTGCTCAATGCAGTTTGCGGTCGGGCAGTTTGCCTTCGGGCAATCTCTCTTCGGGAACCAGCACGTCCGATTCCATGGCGGCCTCGACCAATGCCCGGCGCGCATCCGCTGTCGAACGATAACCTTCCAGCACTTTTAGGCAAGTGTCGAGAGCATCGCGATGCCGAGGGCCACGATTGAGCGGCCAGACCGTCATCAGGCACTCCGCAGCTTCCTGGGTGCTGCGGATCTCACGGTATTTGCCGACACGGCCAAGTTCGACCACGACCGGCTTTTCAAAAGGCTTGCTGTCCATCATCGCCGCCAACGCGGAGCCGCTGATTTGGTTGCACGCCCCTCGGCGTGCGCAAATGTCTCGGGGTAACGGTCGTTGCGGCGGCGGCCCTGCAATCGGGCCGGTCAGCCGGCCGCCTTCATCCAGTGCTGCATCGTCGTCACCGAGCGGGCAAGCTGCGGCGCCGGCTGGATTTTTTCGCCGAAGGTGGCCGCGGCGCGCCACGCCCAGCGCGGATCGGCGAGGAAGGCGCGGGCCAGGGCCACCATGTCGGCACGGCCCTCGGCGACGATCGCCTCGGCCTGCTTCGGATCGTCGATCAGGCCGACGGCCCTTGTCGGGATTCCGGCGCCGTTGCGAACGGCCTCCGCCAGGTGCACCTGGTAGCCGCGACCTGCCGGCAGCTTCTGCAGGGGCGAATTGCCGCCGCTCGAGCAGCAGAGATAGGCGACATCAGCTGATTTCAGCGCCTTGGCCACTTCGATTGCGTCGGCGACGTCGAAGCCGCCATCGACCCATTCCTTGACCGACAGACGCGCCCCGAGCATCAGCCCGGGCACTGCCTTTCTCACCGCCTTGGCGATCTCGACGACAAAACGCATGCGGTTTTCCAGCGAGCCGCCCCAGCGGTCGGTGCGCTGGTTGGAAAGCGGCGACAGGAACTGGAAGATCAGATAGCCGTGCGCCGCGTGCAATTCGATGAAATCGAAGCCGGCACGTTCGGCCCGCCTTGCCGCCTCGGCGAAGCGTTCGATGATCTGCAGGATCTCCTCATCCTCCAGCGCCCTCGGCACGTGCCAGCCCGTGTCGTAGGCGATTGCCGAGGCCGACACGATCGGCCACGGGTCCTGATCGGCGTTCAGCGGCCCGCCGCCTTCCCAAGGTTTCTGGTTGGAGGCCTTGCGGCCGGCATGGGCAAGCTGCGTGCCGAACCTGGTGCCGGGGGCGGCGACGCGCTTGGCCGCATCGAGCGCGCGCCGGGCGGCCGCCTCGTTGTCGTCGGAATAAAGGCCGAGGCAGCCATGCGAGATGCGGCCGCGCCGCTCGACGTCGGTCATCTCGACGGTGACCATGCCGGCGCCGGACATCGCCAGGTTCATCCAGTGATACAGGTGCCAGTCGCTGGCCGAGCCGTCTTCAGCGGAATACTGGCACATCGGCGCCACCGCAATGCGGTTGGGAAAGGTCAGGCCGTCAAGCGTGATCGGCTGGAAAAGGGATGGGGTCATCAGGAAACTCCGGGGAGGGGCTGTCGCTATTTAGGCAATGGATTGCGCCTGCGCCATACACGAGGCGGTGAAGCTGCTAATCTCCCCCCTTGCGGGGGAGATGCCCGGCAGGGCAGAGGGGGGTGCTGTCCCTCCGACCCGTCAAGACATGAGTTCCTCGCTCCGCAAAGCGGCCGGTGAGGGGGCTTTCGTGGGGGCGAGGAACCCAAGCTGGAATGAGGCCGCGATCCGTCCCACCCCCCTCTGTCCTGCCGGACATCTCCCCCGCAAGGGGGGAGATCGGATGTCGCTTCAGCTTTCGCCAATCACTAGCGCTGGAAGGCAGGGCGACGCCCTGAATTGCTGTCGGGATTGCGCGAAGGCCCGATCACCGCTACGCCTCGCCGGCAACACGGAGTGCACCATGGAAGACCGCATTCGCATCCGTTCGGAGGAAGTCCTTTCCGACGACTGGGCCGTCCTGAAAAAGACCGTCCTCGATTATCGCCGGCGCGACGGGCAGTGGGAGACGCAGATCCGCCAGACCTACGATCGCGGCGACGGCGCGGTGATCCTGCCTTACGACCCGGAGCGCTCGACGGTTCTGCTCGTGCGGCAGTTCCGCTACGCGGCCTACGTCACCGGCCACCGCGAGCCGCTGATCGAGGCCTGCGCCGGCCTGCTCGATGAACACGATCCCGAAACCTGCATCCGCAAGGAGGCGGAAGAGGAACTCGGCTATAGGCTGAAGGACGTCGAACGGCTGTTTTCGCCCTTCATGAGCCCCGGCAGCGTGACCGAGCGGCTCTGGTTTTTCGTCGCCCGCTATTCGCCGACCGACCGCATCTCCGATGGCGGCGGCGCGCCGGACGAAGGCGAAGACATCGAGGTCCTGGAAATGCCGCTCGACGAGGCGCTGGCCGGCATCCACGACGGCAGCATCATCGACGCCAAGACCATCATCCTGATCCAGCATCTGAAGCTGAACCCGATCCCGGTGTGATCCAAGCCGGAACCTGCATGCGCCAGCGCGGTGGCGCCGGCGTTGCTGGTGCGGACGACGGGAATCGAACCCGTACGATCAGAGATCGAGGGATTTTAAGTCCCTTGCGTCTACCAATTCCGCCACGTCCGCAGGCCAGTCCTTTTCAGCCGCCAGCCAAGGGCCGTCAAGCCACCTTCTGCCACCGAAAAATCTGATACTGGAGGCGCGCCTTGTCGCTGCGCTGCAAAACACCCGCGACTTCGTCATCCCAGGGCGAAGCAAGGAGCGAAGCGACGCGGCCTGGAATCCATGCCGTTACGTTGGGGCGCTGCTGCGGTGCAGAACCTTTGATCGCCGAGGGACAGCCCCTCTGTCCTGCCGGACATCTCCCCCACTTGGGGGGATTGGCTTTCATCACTGATTTCGCCAACCACCAACCTGGCAAAAAGGACGCTGTCCGCGAAGCTGCCGATCTCCCCCCTCGTGGGGGAGATGCCAAGTTTTGGCAAAGAGGGCAGGACAGAGGGGGGGCGCGAAGGATCGCTACGGAGCGCTTTTATTCTGAGCCGCTGCGTTCTTCGGCTGATGTCACGGAATGGATCCTAGGGTCTGCGCCGCGTCGCTTCGCTCCTTGCTTGCCCTAGGATGACGAAGGCGCGGGAGCTTACGGCTAATCGCAGACGTTGGAGATTGGCGGCTGCGGGCCGGTCAGCAGCGACTTGGTAAGAAAGCCACCTTGGCGGCAGGTCCGTGGCGCAAATCAGCGCCGTGCCGAAATCCACGGCCTAGCTGCCGCGACCCGGCCATCGGCAACCCCTTCGCCAGCGAGGGGCCAATCACATTCAAACAAGATCGCCGGAACCATTTCGCAACGGTTGAGTTCGGGCTAAAGCTACTGGAACCCCTGATATGACAGAGTTTGACACAGGACAAGGGAAGTCTGTTGCCTACGCGGTACGGCAATTGCTGCGTTCCGAAGACTATCGCCAGCACTTGCACGGCGTGCTGAATCTTGCCGTCGACCCACGACTGCCCAGCATCTTTGTCCCATTGCTTGAGGCGCTTGATCAGGCCGGGCGGGAACCGTTTCGGCATTCCCGGAGCCCAAACGAGCGATAACCGAGAAAACGCGCTGACTTCTCCTGTACCCGCTATTTTCTCCACCCCATGACTCAACGCTACGACATTGAGAAGACACCTGAAGGCACCTGGGACATCATCGATGTGTTCACGGGACTGCCGGTTGTCGAGGTCGGCGTCCCGTTGATCGACATGCCGATCGAAGAGGCCGACGATCTGGTCGAGCTTCTCAACTGCCGCGACAGGGAACAACGGGGCGATACTTGAGCGCCCGATTTCCTGATCGAAACTCCCGAACAAGCTGATTTGCCGCAACCGGACTCGTCTTCCGGTTGAGGCATTTTGTCGTGGACGGCGCCTCGCAGCGCCGCCGACGGCGCCTCCGGCAACGACAGGTGAAGACCGCGTATCAGCACACGACCCAAAAGTTCCCCGCTGGTCAAAATCCGCGCGGCTTGGCACAGTCGGGAAAACAGGAGTCTCCTCATGGCGAAGACCGCGCGTGCGACGAAACCAAAACCCTGGGCCGAGGCGGCGACGCATCTGGTCGACGTCGCCATGGGCAGGAGGCCCGCCGATCTCGTCATCCGCAACGGGCGCTGGGTCAACGTTCATTCCGGCGAGATCATCGCCGGCACCGACATTGCCATTGCCGGCGGCCGTTTCGCCTATTGCGGGCCGAATGCCGGCCATGCCATCGGCCAGGGCACCAAGGTGGTCGACGCCGGCGGGCGCTATCTGGTGCCGGGCCTTTGCGACGCGCACATGCATGTCGAGAGCGGCATGGTGACGGTGACGGAGTTCTGCCGCGCGGTCATCCCGCATGGCACCACCTCGATGTTCATCGACCCGCACGAGATCGCCAATGTGCTCGGCCTGCCGGGTGTGCGGCTGATGCATGACGAGGCCGTTGCCATGCCGATCAACGTGCTTGTGCAGATGCCGTCCTGCGTGCCTTCCGCACCTGGGCTGGAGCATGCCGGCGCCGAGCTGACGGTTGCCGATGTGACCGAGGCGATGGGCTGGGAAAACATCGTCGGACTTGGCGAGGTGATGAACTTTCCCGGTGTCGCGGCCAACGATCCGGTGATGGCCGGCGAGATCGCCGCGACGGTGAGGGCGGGCAAGACCGTTGGCGGCCATTATGCCTCGCGCGATCTCGGCCTGCCGTTCCACGGCTACGTCGCCGGCGGCCCCGAGGACGACCACGAAGGCACGCGCGCCGAGGACGCCATCGCCCGCGTCCGCCAGGGCATGAAGGCAATGCTGAGGCTGGGCTCGGCATGGTACGACGTTGCCTCGCAGATCAAGGCGGTGACGGAGAGCGGGCTCGATCCGCGCAACTTCATCCTGTGCACCGACGACAGCCATTCCGGGACGCTCGTCCATGAAGGCCATATGGACCGGGTGGTCCGCCACGCCATCAGCCAAGGGGTAAAGCCGGTGACCGCGATCCAGATGGCGACGCTCAACACCGCCCAGCATTTCAGGCTGGAGCGCGAACTGGGGTCGATCGCGCCGGGGCGGCTCGCCGATCTGCTGATCGTCTCCGATCTGGCGGCAATGACCATCGACGAGGTCTATGGCCGCGGCGTCAGGCTGGCCAAGGGCGGCAAGCTCGACATCGACATCCCGGCCTATGACTATCCGAAGACGGCAAAGAACACCGTCAGGCTCGGCAAGAAGCTCAAACCGGGGGATTTCGACATCGTAGCGCCTGTCGGCGCCAACGAAATTCGGGTGCGGGTCATCGGCGTGATCGAGAACCAGGCGCCGACGCGGGCGCTCGAGGCCGACCTTCCGGTGGAGGACGGGCTGGTCGCCATGGACCGTCGCAACGACGTCTGCCAGATCGCGCTGGTCGAGCGCCACCGCGGCACGGGCGGCGTCACCAACGCCTTCGTCTCCGGCTTCGGCTATATGAGCGACTGCGCCATGGCCTCCAGCGTGGCGCATGATGCGCACCACATCATCGTCGTCGGCACCAGCAAGCAGGACATGGCATTGGCGGTCAACCGGCTGGGCGAGGTCGGCGGTGGCGTCGTGCTGTTCTCCAGGGGCAAGGAACTGGCGCTGGTCGAAATGCCGATCGCCGGCCTGATGTCGGACGAGCGCGCCGAAATCGTCGCCGCCAAGGCCGACAAGCTGACCGAGGCAATGCGCCAGATGGGCTGTTCGCTGAACAACGCCTACATGCAGCACTCGCTGCTGGCGCTGGTCGTCATCCCGGAACTGAGGATTTCCGATGTCGGCCTGATCGATGTGACGACGTTCCAGAAGGTCGACCTGTTCGTCTGACAACGACCAAGGGCTCCACGTCCTCATCCGCCGGTGGCGATGGTCAGCACCTTGAACGGCGTGGTGATGACGATCTCGGCGACGGAGCCGACGGCCTTGCCGATGCCCTGGCCGAGATTGTCGATCGGCCGCGCCGGATCGACCTCGTCTGATGCCAGGCCGGCCGGGGCGCGCAGCCGGTCGCCGAGCAGTTGCACCAGGAACGGGTTGTCGGCGAATTTGGCGTGGTTCAGGCGGTCGCCGCCTTTGGTCTTGCTCAGGTCGACCACCGACACGCCATAGCTGGCGAGGTCGGCGGCGTCGCCATAGTCGCCGACGCGCGGCTTGTCGCCGGAGATCAGCGAGGACAGCCTCAGGGCGCGATCGTCGCCCGAAAGCAGGATGGCGAAAGGCTTGTCGGGCTTGCCGTAACGGATCATCTGCTTCTTGAATACATCGACATCGATGTCGGGCGAGGCCAGGATGACATAGCCGAGCCTGTCGCCGAGATCACGGTCGCCGGTGATGGCAAGCTGGCGGAGCGCCTCCATCGTCACCCAGGTGCCCATCGAATGAGCGATGATGTCGATGCTCGTGGCCTTCGTCTTGGCCAGCATCCGCAACGTCTCTTCGAGATCGTCGCGCGCCGCGTTGGCGCTTTCCTTGTCGTAGATATAGCCCGTGGTCTTGCCGCTCGACGCCCATGAGAACAGCACCGGCGTGCCGGAGTATTTGGTGTCGTGCGCGATCTGCGTCAGCCGGTAGATGCCGTCGTCGAAACCGTTGTTGAAGCCGTGCACGAAAACCAGAGCGCGGTCGCCGCGCATGGCGATGTCGGCGCCGACCGCCTTGGCGAATTGCGGGGCGCCTTCGTAGAATTCGACCTCGGTTGCCGTGAAGTCCTTCGCCGGGTTGCTGTTGGCGGAGCCCCTGACCCGCTCGATGGCGCCGACCTGATGGGTTTTCGGGACGGTGACTTCGACACTGGCAAAACTGGTGGTCGGTGAACGGTCACCGTCGAACACCTGCCGCGGGTCCTTCGTCGCCTTTTTTCGGGTGGTGGCGACGAAGATCTCATGCGTGGCGGCGATGTCGGAGGCAGGCACCGTCACGGTCGTCGTGTTGAGAAGGTCGTGGGTCTTGCGGCCAGCGCAGCCGGTCACCGCGAGCGCAAACGCTACGACGAGAAAAGTCTTCGAACGCACCTCACTGCCCGAGCAGGCTGATGCGGTCGGTCACCTCGCGGTCGCTGGCAAATCCGTCATCCTCGCGCAGCCGCTGGCCGATCATCTTCACCAGTTCGGGGTTGTCGGCAAATTTGGTGTGGTTGAAGCGGTCCGATCCCTTGACGCTGGAGAGATCGACGACGCTCACGCCATAGTCGGCGAGGTCGGCGGCGTCCTTGTAATCGCCGACGCGCGGCCGCGAGCCGGCGATCAGGCCGGAGAGCCGCAGCGCCCGGTCGTCGTCGGATAAAAGCAGGATGAATGGCTTATTCGGCTTGCCGTAGCGGCGCATCTGGCTCTTGAACACGTCGACATCGATGTCGGGCGAGGCCAGCACGACGTCACCGAGCTTGCCGCTGAGATCGCGGTCGCCATTGATGGCGAGCTGGCGCAGCGCTTCCATGGTAACCCAGGTTCCCAGCGAGTGGGCGACGATGTCGATGCGCCGCGCGCCGGTCTGCGAAAGCATTCTCAGCGTCACTTCCAATTGGTCGCGGGCAGCACTGGCGCTTTCCCTGTCGTAGACATAGTCCCGGGTCTTGGCGCCCGACGCCCAGGAAAACAGCACCGGCGTGCCCGGGTAGCCGGAATCATGGGCGATCTGGGTGACGCGGTAGACGGCGGCGTCGAAGCCGGTGTTGTAGCCATGGACGAAAAGCATGACGCGGCCGCCGCGCGCGGCGATGTCGGCACTGAGCGCGTTGGAGAATTTCGGCGCGGTGTCGTAGCCGACGACGTCGGAGGCCATGAAGTATTTGGCAGGGTCGTTCGACTTGCCGCGCGAGCGCCGCTCGATCTGACCGGCTTCGTGGGTTCCCGGCACGGTGACGTTGACGCGGGCATAGTTCAGCGTGGCCGAGCGCTCACGGTCGAAAACCTTGCTGGGATCGTCGGAGCGCTTGCGCGTCGTGGCGATGAAGATGCTGTGGTTGCCGGCGATATCGGTCACCGGCGCCGACACCATGGCGCTGCCGAGCAGTTCCTCGGTCTGCCGGCCGCCACAGCCGGCAACGAGCAAAGCAAGGGCAAGGATGCAAATCTTCTTCAACTCTAGAATTCCACTCCGGCCGAAAGGCTTGATCCAACCTCCGCGACCCCTCCCGGACAGCCGAAGTGCGGCAGAAGTAAGTCGTTTCCTACCGAAATGCGCTCAGCGGCTTGCGACAGTCATCGCACTGTTGCGCGAAAGCCAGAACGATTGCCCTGATCAAACACGTACGGCGTGTGCTAGCTTCGCGAACACCACAGACGATCCGGGGTAATTTTTTCGATGACCAGTTTCTCTTCCCGCGTCGCGGTCGCCGCTGCCGCGATCCGCCAGATTTTCCCGGAAACGCCGCTGCAGGAAAACGACTATCTGTCGAAGAAGACCGGCGCGCGCGTGCTGCTGAAGCGCGAGGACCTGTCGCCGGTGCGCTCCTACAAGATCAGGGGCGCCTTCAATTTCTTCCGCAAGGCGCTCGCCGCCGGCAACGATGCCGAGCTGTTCGTCTGCGCTTCCGCCGGCAACCATGCCCAGGGCTTTGCCTTCGTCTGCCGTCATTTCGGCAAGCGAGGCGTGGTGTTCATGCCGGTGACCACGCCGCAGCAGAAGATCGACAAGACGCGGCTGTTCGGCGGCGAATTCGTCGAGATCAGGCTGGTGGGCGACTTTTTCGACGACTGCTACCGCGCCGCCTCCGAATTCACCGAAAGCGCCGGCGCGCACATGGTGCCGCCGTTCGACCACAAGGACATCATCGAGGGGCAGGCGACGGTCGCCTACGAGATATCAGGCCAGATGCCGGGCGCGCGCATGCCCGACATCATCATGCTGCCGGTCGGCGGCGGCGGACTGGCAGCGGGTGTGACGCATTATTTCGCCGACCAGCGCCGCGACACGCGCTTCGTCTTCTGCGAGCCGGCCGGCGCGCCAAGCCTGAGCGAGAGCCTCGCCACCGGCAAGCGCATCAAGCTTGCCAGGGTCGACAATTTCGTCGATGGCGCCGCGGTGGCCGAGATCGGCCGCGAGCCGTTGCGGCATCTCAGGGCGTTTGCCACCGAGGCGGTGCGGCTAATCCCGGAAAACCGGCTCTGCGCGACGATGATCGAGATGCTGAACGTCGAAGGCGTGGTGCTGGAGCCGGCCGGCGCACTGGCGATTGACGCGCTGAAGGATTTTTCGAAGAAGGAAATCAGGGGCAAGACCATCGTCGCGGTGGTTTCGGGCGGCAATTTCGATTTTGAGCGGCTGCCGGACGTGAAGGAAAGGGCGCTGCGTTTCGAGGGGCTGAAGAAGTATTTCATCATCCGCTTTCCGCAGCGGCCAGGCGCGCTGCGCGACTTCCTCGAATTGCTCGGTCCCGACGACGATATCGCCCGCTTCGAATATCTTAAGAAATCGGCGCGCAATTTCGGTTCGGTGCTGATCGGCATCGAAACCAAGGACCGCCGCAATTTCGAGTTGCTCAACGCCAATTTCGAGGCCGAGGGCGTCCAGTATCAGGACATCACCGACAACGAGACGCTGGCCGGGTTCATCATATGAGCGCCCGGGCGAAGATTTTCGTTGCGTTGTTTTCCGGCATCAATGTCGGCGGCAACCGCATCGTCAAGATGGCGGAGTTGCGGTCGTTCTTCGAGGAGCTCGGCTTTGGCGACGTCGCCAGCTATGTGCAGAGCGGCAATGTCGTGTTCCGTTCGGCAAAGGGCGATGCGGCCACGCTGACCAAACAGCTGGAAACGGCCTTCGAGAAGAAATGGGGATTTCACTCGCGCATCATGGTGCGCGATCTCGGCTGGTTCGAGCGGCTGGTGGCGGAAAATCCCTATCCGGAAGTCGCCGGGGAGCCGACGAAGCTTCACGCCTATGTGCTGGAGCGCCCGCCGACCGCCGACGAGGTCGCGCGGCTAGCCGAAAAATGCACCGGTCCCGAACGGTTCGAGATCAGGGGCGACGTGCTTTACCTGCACGCACCGGAAGGCCTCGGCAAATCGGTATTTGCCAACCTCATCCCGCGCACGCTGAAAGTGCCCGCCACCGCGCGCAACTGGCGCACGGTGCTGATGCTGCTGGCGATGGCCGGCCACGGGGGTGGCTGACTCAGGGCCGCTGCACTCCTCGGTCACTGTAACGGTATGGATCCTGGGGTCGACGAAGCCATGGTAGCGTAAAGCCAATCGCGAATGTTGGAGATTGGCTGAACCTCTTTCCGTTCGTCATCCTAGGGCGGAGCAGGAGCGAAGCGACGTCGCGGAGACCCTAGGATCCATGCCGTCACCTCTTAGCATCGCAGCGCCGACCGGCAGGGCAGCACCTCATGACGATGGAGCGTGCTTCCAGCCGAAGGTCAGCTCTTCGCGAAAAGCGAAGCGTTTGATGTGGTCGGCGACGACCGTCTCCAGGCGCTCCAGCGAGCCGGCTTCGTCAGCGGTTACCGCGATATGCAGCGCTGCCGGGTCGGCATCGAGAACCGTGCGGCCCAGTGAGAGATCGATCGTGCCGTGGTTCAGATCGAACTCGACGGGAAACTTGTGCGCCCAATGTTTGCAGAGCTGCTGCAGATAGCGGCTCGCATGTTCAGTGACGACATCGGCATGGCTGGTCGGCATGAATGGATTTCTCCCTGGGCAAGCGCGCATCTTTGGATGCGCCAATTTCGAAGCAGGCGCGATGGCCGAACAGATAGGCGCGATTCCGAGAAACGCCATAAATCGTTCGGCTTGGTCGTGCCCGCTCTCGATCTTGTGATAGGTTACCAGCTTCCGGTATTGGGCATCGACGCCCAGGGCTCGGCCTTGGCCTTGGCCGGGCCTTTCTGCAAAAGCTCGATCGAAATGCCATCCGGCGATTTGACGAAGGCCATGTTGCCGTCGCGCGGCGGCCGGTTGATGGTGACGCCCTTGTCCATCAGCTGCTGGCAGGTGGCGTAGATGTCGTCGACCTCGTAGGCGAGGTGGCCGAAATTGCGGCCGCCCTTGTAGTCTTCCGGATCCCAATTGTAGGTGAGCTCGATCAGCGGCGCCTTGTCGGTGATGCCGCTTTGCTCGTCTTCGTCCGCTGCGAGGAAGATCAGCGTGTAGCGCCCCTGTTCGTTTTCGTGGCGGCGCACTTCCTTGAGGCCAAGCTTGATGCAGTAGAAATCGAGCGAGGCATCGATGTCGGCAACACGGACCATGGTGTGGAGGTAGCGCATGTGATTTTTCCTCGAAATGTTGTGTTGCGGCGGAACATAGGGGCCACCCGGCCAAAGGGCAATTCCCGATAGCCGCTCCTGCCGGCAAACAACAAATCCGGTATTCCCGCAATGAACCGTGAAAAAACGCAGGTCAGGTCTTGCACACACCGGAAACGGAAGTGTTAATCTAACGTCAAGAATCAGTTGCGGTATTCTTGGAAAAAGGGGGGCGTTGTTATGGGGGAAAAAGCCTCTTTCATGGGGCGGGACGGAACCGGTCACGACGCCTTGCAAAGAGACGAGAGCGGCGACACGGCCGGTCTTGTCGAGATTGCGGGCGCTATCAAATGGTTCGACGTGGCCAAGGGTTACGGTTTCATTCTTCCCGATGACGGCTCTTCCGGCGATATTCTCCTCCATGTGACATGTCTTCGAAAAGACGGTTTCCAGACCGCCTTGGAAGGTGCGCGCGTTGTCTGCCTGGTCAAGCAAGGTGAGCGCGGATTGCAGGCGTTCCGCGTGCTCTCCATGGATCTCACCACGGCGACCCATCCGGCGGAGATGCAGGAGCAGCGCACCCACGTCTCGGTGACGCCGGAAAGCGGCCTCGAACGGGCGCTGGTGAAATGGTTCAACCGCACCAAGGGGTTCGGTTTCCTGACCCGGGGCGAGGGCACCGAGGACATTTTCGTCCACATGGAGACGCTGCGCCGTTACGGCATTACCGAGCTCAGGCCGGGGCAGGTCGTGCTGGTCCGCTTCGGGCGCGGCGACAAAGGCCTTATGGCTGCCGAAATTCACCCGGATATGGGTACCTTGCCCGTTTCGCACTAAAGTCCCACCCCGATCGAATCGGGACGCGACCTGGTGCTTTCCGCTTGACCGTGATCTTTTTCGAACCGTAGGTTCGCGATCATGGTCCAGGTAGTTTGATACTCAGGTCAGGCCGTGCCGAAAATGGTGGGTTCCGAGAACCGGAGCGGAGCGTACTTTTGGGTACGTGAGCACCGGAAGCACAGGAAACCGCCGTTTGCAGGCCGACCTCACCTGAATTTCAACATACCTAGGACGATGGCCGAGGAGTCTGAATGAGTTACAGGAACTGGCTGACAACGGGCGTAGTCTGCGCCGCGATCGCCTTTGTCATCGCCGCAGGCGCTTTCTTCCATTCGCAGCAACCGGCTTCGGCAGACAGCCGGGCGATGATCCTTGCCGTCGACCCGCAGCCGCTGGTCGCGGTGACGAAAGGCGGCGAACGCTCTTTCTCCGTCGAAATCGCCGACACCTCGGCCGAGCGCGAGGCCGGCCTGATGTTTCGCGAGGAGATGGCCGACGATCATGGCATGCTGTTCGTGTTCCAGGAGCCTCGGGATGTCAGCTTCTGGATGAAGAACACGCCGATGCCGCTCGACCTGATCTTTGTCGGTGAGGACGGCAGGATCCGGGCGATCAAGCGAGGCGAGCCGCAATCCGAGGCGATGATCTCGCCCGGCGAGCCGGTTCGCTTCGTGCTCGAGCTCAAGGCGGGCACCGCCGCCAGGAGCGGCATCGAGGACGGCGACCTGTTGCGTCACCCGGCAATCGGCACTGCGCACAACTGAACGCGCAGGATCCATGCAGATGCAGTTTTTCTCCCATGACGGTTTTGACCTTGCCTTTCTCGACCGCCAGCCGGCATCGGGGCAGGGCGATCCGGTGCTCATGATCCATGGCTTTGCCTCGACCCATTACGTCAACTGGGTGTCGCCCGGCTGGTTCAAGGCGCTGAACGATGCCGGCTACCGCGCCATCGCCTTCGACAATCGCGGCCACGGCGCCTCGTCGAAAAGCTATGAACAGGCCGATTATACGCCGGCAAAAATGGCTTCCGACGGGGCAGCGTTGCTGAACCATCTCGGCATCGAACGCGCCCATGTCGTGGGCTATTCGATGGGCGCGCGGATTTCCGCTTTCCTGGCGCTTTCCGATCCGGACAAGGTGGCGACGCTGGTCTTTGGCGGTCTCGGCGTCGGCATGGTCGACGGCGTCGGCGACTGGGATCCGATCGCCGCCGCCCTTCTGGCCGACGACCCCGATGCCACCAGCCATCCGCGCGGCCGCTCGTTTCGCGCCTTCGCCGACCAGACCCGCAGCGACCGTCGGGCGCTGGCCGCCTGCATTGCCACTTCACGGGAATTGCTGGCCGAGGCCGACATCGCGCGCATTGCCCAGCCGACGTTGATTGCGGTCGGCACCAAGGACGATATCGGCGGTTCGCCCGACGAACTGGCCGCCTTGATGCCGAACGCCAGGGCTTTCCACATCGAGGGCCGCGACCACATGCTGGCCGTCGGCGACAAGTCCTTCAAGCAGCGGGTGCTGGAGTTTTATGCCGAAAATCCGCTGTGAGTAAATCGGTGGTTGAGTTGGGTTGACCCAAGGCCTGAGGGATGCAGCGGCTCAGGACAAAGCCGATCCGAAGCGATCCTTCGCGCCGGCATCAAAGGTGCAGCAGCAGCGCTCACGCCCCGAGCGCTTCGAGCGAACGCGCCATGTTTTGCCGAGCCTGAGCCTCGAACCGCTGCCGGAACTCCTCGGTGTGGAAGATGTGCGGGCGGGCGAGGAAACTCTTCAGAACCGCACTGCGGCCGGCGCGCCACATCGGCTCTTCCACCCAGCCATATTCGCGGCGCACCGCCTGTTCATAGGCGTCGAACGCATCAGGCGGCGCCCCCAGGATCGCCAGGTCCATATCGAGGAACAGCGCTGCGTCGCGGGCGGCATTCTCGTCGTCAGACCGCGGCAACTCATGCGTGGCGGTGGCTGATATCATCGCCGTGATGCGGCCAAGGCGCTGTTCATCGGTGCGGCCGGCCAGCTTTTTCTCGGCAAGGGCGGCACTCCTCGCCTCGTTGTCCTTGGCCCGGCTGTCATAGATGGCGTCGTGGAACCAGATCGCCGCCTCGACCGCCTCGGGGTCGTGCAACGATGCCCGATAGTGGCCGGCCATCGCCAGCATCGCCTCGATATGGCCGAGGTTGTGATAGTGACGACCCTCCGCCTCATAGAGCGCGGAAAGCTCGCGCTTCAGCGGCTCGTCGATCAAGGCTTGGTTTTCCATCGCCGCTTGAATTTCCGTGAACCAAATCCATTTGACAAAGCACTAAGGAAAATTGAGTTCAACCGTGGTATGATCTGGCTTATAGAGCATGTCGCGCAAAAGTGCGCAGCGGTTTTGGTGCCAAGCCGGAGACATTAGGCCGGAGACCATTGATGAACAGCGTTACGATTGCCCGCCCGACCATGGTGAAGCCGATCGACCCGATCTGGCGCTCGATCCGCGACGAAGCGATGGAGGCGGTCAACCGCGATCCGCTGCTGGCGGCGTTCCTCTATTCGACCATCCTCAACCAGGAAAGCCTGGAGGAGGCGGTCATCCATCGGCTGGCCGAGCGGCTCGCCCATCAGGATATCGGTTCCGATCTCATCCGCCAGACATTCAAGGCGATGGCAGCCGACGACAACGACTGGTCGTCGACGGTGCGTGTCGACATCCAGGCCTATTACGACCGCGATCCGGCCTGCGACCGCTTCATCATGCCGGTGCTCTATTTCAAGGGTTTTCATGCCATCCAGACGCACCGGCTGGCACATTGGCTGTGGAACCAGGGCCGCCAGGATTTCGCGCTCTACCTGCAGAGCCGGTCGTCCTCGGTGTTCCAGACCGACATCAACCCGGCCGCCCGCATCGGCAAGGGCATCTTCCTCGACCACGCCACCGGCCTCGTCGTCGGCCAGACGGCGGTGATCGAGGACGACGTGTCGATCCTGCACGGCGTGACGCTGGGCGGCACCGGCAAAGCCGGCGGCGACCGCCATCCAAAAATCCGCTACGGCGTGCTGATCGGCGCCGGCGCCAAGATCCTCGGCAACATCGAAGTCGGCCATTGCTCCAAGATCGCGGCAGGCTCGGTGGTACTGTCGCCGGTGCCGCACAACAAGACGGTTGCCGGCGTGCCGGCCCGCGTCGTCGGCGAGACCGGCTGCGACCGGCCCTCGCGGCAGATGGACCAGCTTTTGCCGTCGCAGTCGATGGACCACGTCGTCAGCTTCGATATTTGAGCGCTCGGGCAGGGGCCCTTTGCAAAGGCGTCTTTCTCCCCGTCACTATACGGGGAGAAATGCCCGGCAGGGCTGAGGGGCAGCGCAAACCTCAAGCGATTGCCCTGGTTCTCTCGCCGGCTTGCCTTTACATCGCCATTGTCGACGTGCCAGAAGCGCGCTCAAACGAGCAAGACCGACGATCGGAGAAGACTTTTGAAGCCGGACGAAATCAGAAAGCTGGACGCCTATTTCAAGCGCGTCTTCCAGAACCCCAAGCTTGAAGTGAAGGCGCGGCCGCGCAAGGATGATTCGGCCGAGGTCTATGTCGGCGACGAATTCCTCGGCATCGTCTTCAAGGACGAGGACGACGGCGACTATAATTTCTCGATGGCGATCCTCGACATCGACCTCGCCTGAGCCGGGAGTTTACGACTGGCGGCAGGCCGCCATGCCTTCGTCATCCTAGGGCGAAGCGAACGCGAAGCGGAGCGCAGACCCTGGGATCCAGGCCGTGACATCGGCCGAAGAATACAGCGGTCAAGAACTGTCCTCCGCTGCTTCGCGGCAAGATAAGGAAGGCAATCCTGGCAAAGGCCGCTCCCGGCACTGCATATTCTGCATCGCTTCGGCGCTCGAAAGTCACGGAATGGATCCTTGGGTCTTTGCGGTTCGCTTCGCTGCCACCCGCCCGAGGATGACGAAAGGAGAGGCGTTTTCGCCAATCTCCGCCGTTTGCGATTGCCCCAAAGCGCCTCGCATAATCCCTCAGACACAATGCGTTAGAGTCCGGCCTTCAGCATACGCGCAGCCTTGGCGGCGATGGTTGCGTCGAGCGCCTGCCAGTCGCTCAGAAATTCCATGGGAAAGCGGTAGGTGAGGCTGAGATTGTCGCCGACCAGAATGTCGCGTTCGCAGGGCGCCAGCGATTGCGCAGCACTTGGGCCGCTCAGGCAGCGGGCCACGAACGGGTCCTTGCCCCGGCGATTGCCGACCGCCAGCACCTCGTTGAAATAGCCCGATTTTTCATTGAAGCCGTAGAGCGTCGTGCCGCCCGGACCGGGCGTGCCGGGCTCGACGATCAGGGCGCTGTAGATCGGCGCGAAGCGGCCGCTCATGTCACGCGACATGACCTGTCGTTCGAACGACAGAAAGATGATGCTCCTGCTGGGTCCAGTGTGGTTGAAATCGTCGCGGGCCGCCTCGCTGTAGCCGTCCATTTCGGGATAACGCAGATAGAGGTCGAGGCGCGAGGCGATGCCGTCGCGCCGCGCCTGGTCGAAGCGGATGACATTGGCCGGCACGGCGATGACGTTGTTGCCGATCACCACCTCGTGGACTGTCGTGTCGTCGGTATATCCGGCCATGGCGATCGAGCGGCCCAACCATTTGCCGCCAAGGCTGATCGTCATCGAAAGCACTGCCAGCGCCGCGAACACGTAGAACACCCGCTTCATCAGCTTGGAATCGACGATGGCGAGTTGCGGACCGTTGGCGGCGGCTGCCTGCTTCATCGCGATCCCCGATTATCGGCAGCCTGTCTCAATGTGTCTGTTCCCTTGGGCTGTCCTTGAGCGACCCATGTGCGTGGCACGGCTCTTGCGGCACGCCTGTCGAAACACGACTGTGCGATTTCATGGTAAATGGAAGGTGAAGATGGGTCCGGTCGGACACACACTCGTTGCTTTTAGTGTTGCCTGACGGCGCTGATCTCTTGCGGTTGCACGGCGACGATCTTTGGCGTTGGGCGTCGTGCTGATCGACATTGCATCCCAGGCAGGCACTCTCCTAGGGTCGACCGATCTTTCAGCCTGAGACGATTCGGAGGAGAAAAATGCCGCTCTATGCGATCGACGGAAAGGCCCCCGGTTTCGAGGACGCCGACAGCAACTGGATCGCGCCCGACGCTACCCTGATCGGCGACATACAGATCGGCCGCAACGCGGGCTTCTGGTTCGGCGTCGTCATCCGCGGCGACGACGAGCCGATCATCATCGGCGCCGATACCAATGTGCAGGAACACACGGTCATGCATACCGATGTCGGTTTTCCCCTGACCATCGGGCAAGGCTGCACGATCGGCCATCGCGCCTTGCTGCATGGCTGCACGATCGGCGACAACAGCCTGATCGGCATGGGCGCCATCGTGCTGAACGGCGCGAAGATCGGCAGGAATTCGCTGGTCGGCGCCGGCGCCCTGGTCACCGAAGGCAAGGAATTCCCCGACAATTCGCTGATCATCGGCTCGCCCGCTCGTTTGGCGCGAACACTGGACGATGCCGCGGTGGCAAGCCTGCGCGCTTCGGCCGCGCACTACGTTGCCAACGGCAAACGCTTCAAGGCGGGACTGACGAAGGCCTGAGCCCAGCTTCGGCTATATGGTTCACCGGCATCGCCGCCCAACTCACCGTCCATTGGAGCCGCGCATCGTCATCGCATCGCGCAGCAACGAAGCGCCGGCTTCAAAACCGGCATTGTCGGCGTCCTCGAGGGCTGTCGTATAGTCGTCGATGCGGGTTTCGAGCGATGGGTCGGCGCCCGCCGTCAACAGCAGGCGGATGGCATCGACGCTACGGATGGCGACCGCATAGTGAAGCGGTGTCCAGTCGTTTACGCCCCGCATGTTCGGGTCTGCGCCCCCATCGATTAGGATTCGGACTATTTCCAGTCTGTCAGCCCGGTCGGTGGACAGTGCCGCGATGATTGCCGGAAAACCGCCGTGGTGGTGATAGTTCGGGTCCGAGCCCGCATCCAGTAAGATCGAGATGAAAGCGGCGGGGCTCCAATAAATCGCATACTCCAGTGGATGCCCAAGGCCGAGTTCAAACGGCATCTGCTCGTCGAACCAGCCGGGTGAGCCGCCGAGGGCCACACCGAGGCCCTCGAAGTCGCCCGCCTTGAACGCGTCGTCGATGGCCTTGAACAGGCGGTGGCGCTCGCATCGATCTTCCGGGATTTCCAACATCGCAGCGATCCGGAGGTTGAATTGGCCGCCATATTGCTCCCATCCGCCGCTGCCTGAAAGCCTCATGGGCGGGTTGCGATTGGAGAGCAGGTCGATAGCTTTGCGCAGCCGTACGCCGACCTTATCGCATCGACATCAAGTTCGTGATCAGACCTGCCTTGATGTCGAGTGCGGGTCGATGGGCCGCCGGATGACCAATGTCGTTCAGCTGATCGGGCGTCAAGTCGGCCTGTGCCCTGCGTCTTGCGACGGTGCGCCGCCACCCCCTGAATTCGGCAATCACCATTGCTACGCCCTTCAGGCTCGGTCCAAACAAATGTCTTTTCGAGGTGCGGGCGGCGCGAGTTTGCGTGTCAGCCATTTTTAGTCTCCCATTTCGAGATTTGCGGATGAGAGCGTGCCATGCGGCTGTTTTCGGGCTGTTCGGCTGTGCGTTAAAAAAACGGAAAAGCCCGACGAGCTGCCGTTAAATCGGTGTTAAATCCATCTACCGGAATGCTATTCTGCCGCGGCGGTCAAAGTCTGGAGACGGATCTGTGCGCATCAGGTTGCTGGGCGGCTTCGAGATTACCTCCCCGGAGGGCCGGCCCGTCCGCTTCGCCACGCGCAAGACTTCGCTGCTCTTTGCTGCCTTGGTGCTGGCGGGCCGCCGCGGCCATCGTCGCGAGCAGCTTTCCGAAGCCTTTTGGCCGGGACGAAGCAATGGCCAGGCGCGCAATAGTTTGCGGCAAGCGCTGGTCGACATCCGGCGGTCGTTCCCGACTATCAAGGATGCCACCGTCCACATTGACGGAGATCAGGAAGCCATCGCGCTGATTGCCGGTCCGGATGACGCGGACATTTCGATCTTCGACCGGAAACTGGAGCAGGGCGGGGCGGCCGATCTCGCCTTCGCCGCCGACCTCTACCGCGGTGGGGTGCTTGCGGGGGAAGCCATTCCTGAGGAACTGGATGAGTGGTTTGGACCCTATCTGGACAGGTATCAGCGCAAGGCGCTGCAGTTGGTCGATCGGCTGAGCCTCGCGCTGCCGATACCCGGCTCAGCGGAAGAGACGGCCTGCGAAGGGCTGGCAGAGAGATTGCTCGCCTCAGATCCCACCGCGGAGGCCGCCCATCGGGCGCTGATCCGGATCCATGCCCATCGCGGTCACGAAAACGCCGCCTTGCGCCAGTTCGAGCTTTGTCGGACTGCCCTGAAAAAGCAGCTGGATGCGGAGCCGGAGGCGCAGACAAGCTCGCTGGCGGCTTCTCTGCAGTCCCGCGAACGAACTGGACATCAGCAGCCGGGGCCAAGCTCTGGCGTCGCGGCGCCGGCGCAGATGCTGGTCCCAACGAGACACGACGACCAGCCGTCAATTGCGGTGCTGCCGTTTCAGAATCTAAGCGGTGATATCGAGCAGGAATATTTTGCCGACGGTATGGTGGAAGACATCGTCACCGCCCTGGCTCACTTCCGCCACCTGTTCGTAGTCGCACGGAATTCGAGTTTTACCTACAAGGGACGGTCGATAGACATAAAGCAGGTCGGGCGTGAACTGGGCGTGCGCTATGTGGTCGAGGGAAGTGTGCGTCGGGCGGGTGACCGCCTGCGCATCGCCGGACAGCTCATCGACACCTCGACGGGGGCGTATCTATGGGCCGATCGTTTTGACGGAATGCTCGCCGAAGGATCTGCAGGATCAGGTCGCCTCGAGCATCGTCGGCGCAATCACGCCGAAGGTGGAGGAGGCTGAAATCGAGCGTGCCAAACGCAAGCCGACAGAAAGCCTCGACGCTTACGACTACTACCTCCGCGGGCTGGAGGCCTTTGACCGGACGATCACTAGTAGATCGGCCATTGACGAAGCCTTGCGCCTCTTCATGAAGGCGATCGACCGTGATCCGGAGTTCGCGATAGCCCATGCGCGGGCGGCGCGGTGCTACGCTACCCGAAAAAGCAACGGCTGGATGGTCGACCGCGCGGAAGAGATTGCCGAGGCTACTCGACTGGCCAGGAGAGCGGTCGAACTCGGAAGGGACGATGCGATTGCGCTTTCCTACGGTGGATACGTCCTCGGCTACGTAGGCGGCGANCTTGATGACAGTGCNGCTTGCATCGATCGCGCGCTCGCTCTCAACCCGAACTTGGCCGCNGCTTTNGGCGTCAGCAGCTGGGTGCNGGCTTGCTTGGGCGAGCCAGGCAAGGCCGTCGAGCACGCCGCGCTTGCCATGCGTCTTAAGCCCATTGGTCCACGCCTGTTCGCTTGGCAGTTCAACACCGGGCTCGCTCATTTTTGTGCCGGCCACTACGATGACGCTGTCGCT